>NZ_KV831317.1:0-120758 GCF_001837075.1 Staphylococcus sp. HMSC063F05 | reverse complement strand
ACTCATTTACTGGCTATTTTGCTAGGAATTATGTTCCAACCTCTTTTTATTTATCATATATTTTTTAACAATATTTAACTATAAATTTAATTGGTTAGAGTAACGTTAATTTTTTAGCGAATGATTTTATTGATATTACAATCTTTTTCTGGTACGAGCAAAACCTGAAATAACGATTTTAGAAATTTGATCAGCAAATAATAAACCTAAAGCAATAGCACCTGCTATTAATGTCACTTCAAGCATTGTGTTAATCGCCTTTCCAAAGTGTAATAACACTAAATTTTTAGTGGCATCATAAGCAAGTCCTCCTGGAACCAGAGGTATAATACCTGTAACCATAAAAATAATTACAGGCTCTTTTTTTCGACGGGCCATATAATGACTAAGTAAACCTAACGCTAAACTACCGAAAAAGCTTGAGTAAATCGTATGGAGTTCAAAGCCGTTAAATAATACAGTATAAACCATCCATCCACAAGCGCCGACAAAGCCACAAGCAAAATACAACTTCCTAGGGGCATCAAATATGACACAGAAAAAGAGTGAAGCAAGAAAGCTAAATATAAAATTAAATATCCAAAACATATGAGTGCACTCCTAGACTAAAATTAATATTGAACTTACACCAGCGCCTATACCAAAGGCGGTGACTAAAGCTTCTAAAGATTTTGTAGTAAACATTAACATATGTCCTCCGAATAGATCTTGGATAGCATTTGTAATCAGTACTCCAGGTACAATCGGCATGACCGCTGCAATGATAATTGTAGCTAAATCTCCGCTAGGAACAAATGCATGTCCAATTACAGAAATAATACCTATTACCAAAGAACCTATGAATTCTGGAATAAATTGTGCGTGTAGCTTTCGATCTAATATTTCTACTACTAAGTATCCAATCGTTCCAGCTAATACAGCTGTGATGATATCAACCAGACGACCTCCCTGTAGATAGAGGAAGCTCGTAGCGATAATTGCTGCGGCAATTCCTTTAAAAGGTAGACTGCTATCTCTTTTAGCAACATATATTTCCTCTAATTGATACTTAGCTTCTTCAAGCGTCATTGTGCCATTTGTAATTTGACGTGAGATTTCATTAGCTTGAGAAATTTTTATTAAGTTCGTATCTCGAGTTTTAATTCTATACAACCGAGGATATGCTTCATTATGTAAAACAAATTCAATTACAGTATTAGTCACGAAACTATTACTTTCAGGATAGCCCAATTTTGTAGCAATACGTGCCATGGTATCCTCTACCCGTGTACCTTCAGCTCCAGATTCAAGTAATATACGAGCAGCAATCATAACAACATCTTTTATCAATGCTTCACGAGATGTTTCAATTGTATCCTTATTCATTTCATCACCAAATTTTTTTAAAATTAAGAATAAATCATTATTATAATTATAGTAAAGGTTTTAGGAAAACGCCACAACCCTTGAGGTTTACATGACGTGCAACTTGTTATTTAAAGTCATTTTCATAGAGTTAAGCAGATAAAATAATGATTTATAGGTGAATTTTATAATAAATATTAAAAAAAACTTTATAGTTGTACATTTACCTTTCTATAATGTTTCAAATGTTTCAAAAAGGTTAAAATAATATTAGTTAACGATGACAGTGAATATATTGAGTAGCGACGGTATATTCTATGAGGTTAACTATATACGTAGTAGTGATTTAAAGTTCTCCCAAGGATACTACAACATAAGAGCCTAGTACATCTTAATTGTACAGGCTCTTAAATTTTTTATAGTCATTAAATTTAAGATAAGGTGTTATCTTTTTACATATTAAAAACCCTACACACTAGTAGATTATAATCCTAGTGTGTAGGGTTAATTTTTCACTTTAACTTATATACTAAAAAATTGTTTGAAGTCTTCGATGTTTAGAATGTGACCAATATAGAAACTACCAAATTCGCCATAACGAGCAGTCGTTTCATCAAAACGCATTTCATAGACAATTTTTTTGAATTGAAGTATATCATTTGAAAATAATGTAACACCCCACTCATAGTCATCAAAACCTACTGAACCTGTAATAAACTGTTTGATTTTACCAGCATATTTACGACCTATCATCCCATGGTTATACATTAAAGTTTTACGGTCTTCGATAGGTAACATATACCAGTTATAAGTTTCATTGCGTCGTTTATCCATTGGATAGAAACATATATATTCAGAATGTGGTAATTCAGGGTATAATCGTGCCTTAACGTGGGGATTTTCATAAGGATCCTCATCAGATTTGCCTGCTAAATAATTACTTAATTCTATCACTGACACATAGGAATAAGTTGGAATGAGATAGTCTGCGATACGTAATTTATTAAACTCATTTTCAATTTGATTTAACTCTTTCATTTCTGGACGTAAAAACCATAGTAAAAGGTCCGCTTTTTGACCTGTAATGTTATAAATTGCATGATCACCTTGATGTGATTCTCTAGCAACTGTTTTATCTTTAATAAATGTTTCCAATTCAGTAATCATTGCTTCACGATCATCTTCAGCAATTAAACGAAAAGTTGTCCAGTCTACTGCATAAAATAAATGTAAGCTATACCAACCATCTAAAGTTTCTGCTGCTTCACTCATTATTATTCGCTCCTTTTTCAAAATTTTTATTGGATTCATATCAAATTCTATCACAAACAGTCATTTAACTACTAAAAAAATGTTTACAAAAGCGAAATGGAATTCTGATGAAAAATAACGTATAATTTACTATGTAAACGTTATTATAAGAGAGAATTAAGGAGGATATTATGGCTGATTTATTATCTGTATTACAAGACAAATTATCCGGGAAAAATGTAAAAATAGTATTACCTGAAGGTGAAGATGAACGAGTGCTCATTGCTGCGACTCAGCTACAAAAAACTGACTATGTTTCACCTATCGTTCTAGGAAACGAAGATAATATTAAATCTCTTGCTTCTAAACACGCTTTAGATTTAACTCAAATTGAAATCATAGATCCAGCAACGAGTGAACTTAAAGATGAGCTTGTAGATGCTTTTGTTGAAAGACGTAAAGGTAAGGCAACTAAAGAACAAGCAGTTGAATTATTAGATAATGTAAATTATTTCGGAACAATGCTTGTGTATACTGGAAAGGCTGAAGGTTTAGTGAGTGGTGCTGCACATTCTACTGGAGATACAGTCAGACCAGCATTACAAATTATCAAAACTAAACCTGGTGTATCTAGAACATCTGGTATTTTCTTTATGATTAAAGGCGACGAACAATATATTTTTGGAGATTGTGCGATTAATCCAGAATTAGATGCTCAAGGACTTGCTGAAATTGCAGTAGAGAGTGCTAAATCAGCACAAAGCTTTGGAATGGACCCTAAAGTAGCTATGTTAAGCTTTTCTACAAAAGGTTCTGCTAAATCGGATGATGTTACTAAAGTGCAAGAAGCATTGAAGTTAGCTCAAGAAAAAGCTGAAGCAGATCAATTAGATCATGTAGTTATTGATGGAGAATTCCAATTTGACGCTGCTATTGTTCCTAGCGTAGCAGAGAAGAAAGCACCTGGTGCAAAAATTCAAGGTGATGCAAATGTATTTGTTTTCCCTAGTCTAGAAGCAGGTAATATTGGTTATAAGATTGCTCAACGTTTAGGTGGATACGATGCAGTAGGACCAGTCCTACAAGGATTAAACTCTCCAGTCAATGATTTATCTCGTGGTTGCTCAACTGAAGACGTTTATAACTTATCTATTATTACAGCTGCTCAAGCTTTACAATAATGGACTTAGCAACTAAATATTTTAATCAAATCAACTGGCGTTATGTCGATCATTCAAGTGGTTTAGAGCCCATGCAATCTTTTGCGTTTGATGACACTTTTTCCGAAAGCGTTGGTAAAGATTTATCTTGTAATGTAGTACGAACGTGGATACATCAACACACCGTGATTTTGGGCATTCATGATTCGCGTTTACCATTTTTAAGTGATGGTATTCGTTTTCTTACAGATGAACAAGGATATAATGCAATTGTTAGGAATTCTGGTGGCTTGGGTGTCGTATTAGATCAAGGAATTTTAAACATATCTTTGATTTTTAAAGGACAAACCGAAACGACTATTGATGAAGCCTTTACAGTGATGTATTTATTGATTAGTAAAATGTTTGAGGATGAAGATGTTAGTATCGATACTAAAGAAATTGAGCAATCGTATTGCCCAGGAAAATTTGATTTAAGTATTAATGATAAGAAATTTGCCGGGATTTCGCAGCGACGAGTACGTGGTGGTATCGCAGTGCAAATATACTTATGTATTGAAGGTTCTGGCTCAGAACGGGCATTAATGATGCAACAGTTTTATCAACGTGCGCTTAAAGGGGAGACTACTAAATTTCACTATCCAGACATAGATCCCTCATGTATGGCATCTTTAGAAACCCTTTTAAATAGAGAAATTAAAGTGCAAGATGTTATGTTTTTATTATTATATGCACTAAAAGATTTAGGGGCAAACTTAAATATGGATCCTATTACAGAAGACGAGTGGACACGTTACGAAGGGTATTATGATAAGATGTTAGAACGCAATGCGAAAATGAATGAAAAATTAGATTTTTAGCAAGTGTGACACTATAGATAAGTCATAAAATGATAAGCCTGGGACAAAATGATTGTCCCAGGTTTTTTTACGTATTAGCAGTGATAGTTGATGTGAATAGAAAATAAGTTTTTATTAATTTTCAATCAAGACGGGGTTCTAACCAAGAAAATTTCACATAGAAATTCAACAAAATAGGCAAGTGTTATTCGAGGTTAAAAGAGGACAACAAATTCAATTTGAATTCAATCTTACTACTATTTTGTTTAATAAAAATACCTTTCAAACAAAAGTTAAGATGACTTTGTTAGAAAATGATATATATTCTATCACAAATTTGTAGTATTATAGTTGAGGTGGAAAATTTTAAAAACTTTAGTAAAAAATTTAACGATGTTTACAAAATTGTCATTTAAGGTAAATATATTTCATGATTTTGATAACTCTTTAAAAGAGTTTTATAATATTAAAGTGTTGTGAAAACTTAAACAAAAAGTTATTATGCCCTTTTGTTGTTATTTTACTTTTAAATAGTTATAATGAACGCTTGATTATTGGCGATATGATAAATGTATTCGATAAAATTGACATTTAAGTGACATCTATCAAGATGAATATGTAAAGAAATTAAATTAATATCACGTAAAATAGCAAGTCAATCATTCTAACATCGTCAGTACATCTTATGAAGTGATATTTTAAAGAAGGTATATAAAGGTGAGAAAACATGACTAGACAAGGATACGGAGAATCTACTGGAAAGATTATTCTAATGGGTGAACACGCAGTTACATTTGGTCAACCGGCAATCGCAATTCCATTTAATGCTGGAAAAATTAAAGTCCTCATTGAAAGTTTAGATGAAGGTAATTATTCTTCTATCACAAGTGACGTATATGACGGAATGTTATACGATGCCCCCGAACATCTAAAGTCTATCATTAATCGCTTTGTTGAAAAAAGTGGAGTGAAAGAACCACTATCAGTAAAAATTCAAACTAATTTGCCTCCATCAAGAGGTTTAGGTTCAAGTGCTGCAGTAGCAGTAGCGTTTGTACGCGCCAGTTATGATTTTATGGATCAACCTTTAGATGACAAAACATTGATTAAAGAAGCAAATTGGGCGGAGCAAATCGCACATGGTAAGCCAAGCGGTATTGATACGCAGACGATTGTGTCAAATAAACCCGTCTGGTTTAAACAAGGGCAGGCCGAAACATTAAAATCACTAAAATTAAATGGTTATATGGTTGTCATTGATACTGGAGTAAAGGGTTCTACCAAACAAGCAGTAGAAGATGTTCATGTATTATGTGAATCTGATGAATATATGAAATATATAGAGCACATTGGTACACTTGTTCACAGTGCTAGCGAATCGATTGAACAGCATGATTTCCATCATTTGGCTGACATATTTAACGCATGTCAAGAAGACTTGAGACATTTAACAGTAAGTCACGATAAAATAGAAAAATTACTTCAAATTGGGAAAGAACATGGTGCCATTGCTGGTAAACTAACTGGTGGAGGAAGAGGTGGCAGCATGCTTCTTCTTGCGGAAAATTTAAAAACTGCAAAGACTATTGTTGCTGCTGTTGAAAAAGCTGGCGCAGCACATACATGGATTGAACATTTAGGAGGTTAAATCATTGGTGAAAAGTGGCAAAGCACGAGCACATACAAATATTGCGTTGATTAAGTATTGGGGGAAAGCTGATGAAACTTACATTATTCCTATGAATAATAGTTTATCAGTTACTTTAGATCGATTTTATACTGAAACAAAAGTGACATTTGACCCTGATTTTACTGAAGATTTCCTTATTTTAAATGGTAATGAAGTGAATGCCAAAGAGAAAGAAAAGATTCAAAACTATATGAATATAGTGAGAGATTTAGCTGGAAATCGTTTGCATGCGCGAATTGAAAGTGAAAATTATGTGCCAACAGCAGCAGGACTTGCTTCTTCAGCGAGTGCTTACGCTGCTTTAGCTGCCGCTTGTAATGAAGCTTTGTCATTGAACTTATCAGATACAGACTTATCACGATTAGCTCGACGTGGTTCAGGTTCTGCTTCTAGAAGTATTTTTGGTGGATTTGCCGAATGGGAAAAAGGGCATGATGATTTAACTTCATATGCACATGGTATTAATTCCAATGGTTGGGAAAAAGATTTATCAATGATATTTGTAGTGATTAACAATCAGTCAAAAAAAGTATCTAGTAGGTCAGGAATGTCACTAACAAGAGATACTTCTAGATTTTATCAATATTGGTTGGATCACGTTGATGAAGATTTAAATGAAGCAAAAGAGGCAGTCAAAAATCAAGATTTTCAACGCTTAGGAGAAGTCATTGAAGCAAATGGTTTACGTATGCATGCCACTAACTTAGGCGCTCAACCTCCTTTTACGTATTTAGTGCAAGAAAGCTACGATGCTATGGCGATTGTGGAACAGTGTCGAAAAGCCAATTTACCTTGTTACTTTACAATGGACGCGGGTCCCAATGTAAAAGTTTTAGTAGAAAAGAAAAATAAACAAGCTGTGATGGAACAATTTTTTAAAGTATTTGACGAATCGAAGATTATAGCAAGTGATATCATTAGCTCTGGTGTTGAAATTATTAAGTAAGGAAGAGATAGAATGATTCAGGTAAAAGCCCCCGGAAAACTTTATATTGCAGGCGAGTATGCAGTAACCGAACCAGGATATAAATCTATTCTTATTGCAGTAAATCGCTTTGTAACGGCGACAATTGAGACGTCAAATAAAGTTGAAGGTAGTATTCATTCCAAAACATTACATTATGAACCAGTTAAATTTGACCGTAATGAAGATAGAATTGAAATCTCAGATGTTCAAGCTGCTAAGCAACTGAAATATGTTGTGACAGCTATAGAAGTGTTTGAACAGTATGTGCGCAGTTGCAATATGAATTTAAAGCACTTTCATTTAACCATTGATAGTAACTTAGCAGATAACTCTGGTCAGAAATACGGATTAGGTTCAAGCGCCGCTGTTTTAGTATCTGTTGTTAAAGCTTTGAATGAATTCTATGGTTTGGAATTATCAAACCTTTATATTTATAAATTAGCTGTAATTGCAAATATGAAATTACAAAGTTTAAGTTCATGTGGTGATATTGCGGTTAGTGTCTACAGTGGTTGGCTTGCATATAGTACGTTTGACCATGACTGGGTGAAACAGCAAATGGAAGAAACATCGGTGAATGATGTTTTGGAAAAAAATTGGCCAGGCTTACATATCGAACCTTTACAAGCTCCCGAAAATATGGAAGTCCTTATTGGATGGACTGGGTCTCCAGCTTCTTCTCCACACTTAGTGAGTGAGGTCAAACGTTTAAAATCAGATCCAAGTTTTTATGGTGATTTTTTAGATCAATCTCATGCTTGTGTAGAAAGTTTAATCCAAGCTTTTAAAACTAATAATATCAAAGGTGTTCAAAAGATGATACGTATAAACAGACGTATTATTCAATCTATGGATAACGAAGCATCAGTTGAAATTGAAACAGATAAGCTAAAAAAATTATGTGATGTCGGTGAAAAGCACGGTGGCGCTTCTAAAACTTCAGGTGCTGGTGGTGGCGATTGTGGCATTACTATTATCAACAAGGTAATTGATAAAAATATTATTTATAACGAATGGCAAATGAATGATATCAAACCATTGAAATTTAAAATTTATCACGGGCAATAAGTAAAGTAACTCGTGATATAAGTCATTTAGGGTTCGAGGCTCAACCGGGGGTGGGACTGTGTATTCAGTTCCACTTTCTTATTTAATTAGTATATGGTATGTATGAATTTTAAAGTGAAAAGTATCTTGAATTTTATAGTAAAAAGAGTAAAATAAATAGAGTTATATTAACGATGATGGTGGAAGAGTTTATATAGAAAGGTGGGTAGCAAGATGAAAAATAAATTTTTAATCTGTGATGAGTGTCAGGCTGTAAATTTAAAGTCTTTGAAGCGAAAATTAGAAAAATTAGATCCGGAAGCTGAAATTGAAATAGGCTGTCAATCTTATTGTGGACCAGGTCGACGTAAAACATTTGCATTTGTCAATAATCGACCACTTGCTGCGTTAACCGAAGAAGAACTTATGGAAAAGGTTACAAAACAATTAAAAAAACCACGTGATCCAGAAGAAGAAGAGCGACTAAGAAAACGTAACGAAGAACGAAAACGTCGTAAAGAAGAACAAGATCGCAAACTTAAGGAAAAGTTAAAGAAGCGCAAAGCAGAGAAATAAATGAATCAAAACCACCTGTGACATGAATTAATGTCGCAGGTGGTTTTAATGTTAGTAGTACATAATTAAGTTGCAAATACTAATATATTAAACCATTTAATTTTCATTACTTTGTAATATGGTAGGTTGTCGCATTAGATATGAATACTATCATATTCTTATTAAAGACTGATGAGTTCTAAAAAGGAATTCATCGGTCTTTAATTTTAAATATTCGTAATAGATAATTCCTATATTTTTGTAGTATCTAATCATCAAAGATCAAAGTATGGAGAGGAACGCAGGAGGTAAAATCTCCTACATAAGAACCACTAATGATCAAAGATCAAAGTATGGAGAGGAACGCAGGAGGTAAAATCTCCTGCATAAGAACCACTAATGATCAAAGATCAAAGTGGTTCTAAAAACAAGTCATTAAAGGATTCGGTCATTGTCGGATGTGTGTATATATTATCTCTTAATACTGTGTAAGGAATATGTTGATCTATAGCAAGTTTGATTAAGTTAATCAGTTCTTCTGATTCTTTGCCATATAATGACGCTCCTAAAATTTCTTTTGTATCTTTATTAATCACTGCTTTAAATAAACCTCTAGAATCATTATTGATTTTATGACGGGGTATGTTACTGACAAAGACTTTATTGTCTAGAATATCGTATCCTTGTAACTTAGCCTCACTTGCAATTAGTCCTACTCTAGATAGGGGAGGGTCAATAAAGACAGTATAAGGTATTGCGCCACGATTTTCAGTTGTTCTAGAACCATCACCAAATAGATGCGATTTAATGATTCTATAATCATCGAGTGAAATATACGTAAATTGCAATCCACCTTTAACGTCACCTGCAGCGTATATGTGTTTCACTGTACTTTGCAAATGTTTATTTACAATCACTTCACCTTGTTTTCCAATTTTTACATCTGTATTTTCAAGACCTAAGTGATTTGTATTTGGCTTACGACCTGTGGCTAAGAGCACAGTATCAGCTGATATTTCTCCATGATTTGTGTGTATGATAGTTTGATCTTTATTGTTTGAAAATGCAATAGTGCTAGTATTAGTGTTTATAGTCACACCTTTATCTTGTAAATCTTTGACAATAAGATTTGCAATGTCTTGATCTTCATTTGCCATGATAGCATCACCACGCTCAAGAATTGTTACATGTGTTCCAAAATTTGCAAACATTGAAGCGAATTCGAGAGCGATATAACCGCCACCAATAATAACAAGTTCTTGAGGTTGATAGTCAATATTTAGTAATCCTGTAGAATCATATATATTTTGAGCTGTATCTATCCCTTTGATATCTGGGATATTCGCACGTGAACCAGTGTTGATTAATATCTTATCTGCGGTAATTGTTTCTTGAATTGTTCCATTACTATCCTGTAGTTCTATTATCTCGTTAGAAATAAATTTGGCGTTATAATTTAGAACATCTATATTGTTCTTTGAATTTAAGCCTTGATAGTTCTTGTTATTCAATGCTTGTACGACTTCTTTTTTTCTAGTAATAGACTCTTTGAATGAATTACCTTCAATACCATCATGAATTAATGTTTTAGTAGGTATACATCCGATATTAATGCATGTACCACCATACATCTTTGTTGATTGTTCTACCACTGCAACCTTTTGTCCATGACCAGCAGCATGTGCCGCTAATGTTTTACCTGCTTTTCCAAAACCAATAATAATCAAATCATAATTTTTCATGGTTTTATCCCTCCTGTAAAATATCTGCCAAAACATCTGTAATATTTTTATTTTTGTAAAAATCTAAAATTATTTGATGTTCTTGAGAATAATAATGTGACATTGTATGAGCAATTTTCTTAGAAATTTGACAATGACTGTCAGAATCGCCAGTAAATCGTCTTTGGCTATTATTTTTATCTAAAACAAAGTGTTGATATAACTTGGCTAAATCTACTTGAGCAGTATGTTGATTGGCTTGATAGCCTCCTGCTTTACCACGTTGAACTTTGATATAGTTGTGTTCAGTTAAATATGCTAGAACGCGCCTAAGTTGTACAGGGTTCAGACATGTTAATTTAGCTAATTCTTTACTATTGAATTGTTCTTGATCGTGTTGAGCAAGAAAACATAATACATGTACTGCAATATTGAATTCTAAATTCATTTTTACCCACCTTAATGTAACTTCGTTAGTTACATTAAAGCGTATAATGATTTTAAGGTCAAGATAATTGTTCCTAATAGGTATTTAACATGAATGAATAAGTTACAATTTGGGTAGAATATATTTAAGTATATTAAATAAAGGAGATGACTTTAATGGTAAATCAAGTACAATTAGGTAAATCTAGTGTCAACGTTTTTCCTATCGCATTAGGCACAAATGCAGTAGGTGGCCATAATTTATATCCTAATTTAGATGAAGAGCAAGGTAAAGAAGTTGTACGTCAAGCTATTGATAATGGTATAACATTATTAGATACAGCATATATTTACGGGCCCGAACGTTCCGAAGAATTAGTTGGACAAGTTGTAAAAGAATATCCACGCGAGAAAGTGCAAATTGCAACAAAAGGTTCACATGTTATTAAAGAAAATGGAGAAGTTGTTCAAAATAACGATCCAGAATTTTTAAAACAGCAAGTTGAAAATAGTTTGGAACGTCTTCAAGTGGATTATATTGATTTGTATTATATTCATTTTCCTGATGACGATACACCAAAAGATAAAGCGGTAGCCGCTCTCAAAGAGCTTAAAGATGAAGGTAAAATTAAAGCAATAGGTGTATCTAATTTCTCTTTAGAACAATTAAAAGAAGCGAATAAAGATGGATATGTTGATGTTGTTCAATTAGAATACAATTTATTACATCGTGAAAATGAAGAAGTAATGGCATATGCTGCTGAAAATAATATTACATTTGTTCCTTACTTCCCACTTGCTTCAGGTATACTAGCTGGCAAGTACGATGAAAATCAAACATTTGAGGATCATCGTGCAGAACGTCCTGATTTTCAGCCAGACGTATTCAAAGATAATGTTCGTCGTGTAAAAGCATTAACTGATATTGCAGAAGCACATGATACAACGATTGCCAATGTCGTGTTAGCATTTTATCTTACACGTCCATCACTAGATGTTGTCATTCCTGGTGCAAAACGTGCAGAGCAAGTTGTTGAAAATATTGATGCTGCAAATATTGAATTATCACAAGGTGAAATAGACAAAATTGATAGTTTATTCCCAATTAAAAATTAACTTAAGAGATAGATTAAGAACCTGAGACATCATTTGTTGTCTCAGGTATTTTTTATGCAATAAAAAATAGTACTGAATTGAAAAATATTTGTAACAACTGTTCATACTCTCATACTTGTTATCTCAATGGAATAAACCATTGAGTATGAATGTTAACTTATTTTTATGTCTTGAATTTGAACTCATTTAGATTAGAATTCTAAGATTAACTTTTTAATATTAATGAAATTATTTATAAGTAGGAAGATAGACGACATTGATAACAGTATTTTTGGTAACAATCGTCCAAAAGCTAACGTAGTGCAGTTCATAAAATAAGCATTTAATCATGTAAAAGAATGGAATAGAGAAATAACCAAATCATGATTTCAAGAAGGTTAGTATGAAATTATAATATTGAGTGAATATTTAATGCTTGCTTTTAAATTTTAAAAAATTAGAAATATGTGTATAAAAAATATTGTGTCAAATAATCATTTTTTAAAAGGTGTAGTTATTAATAGTTTTAAAATAAATTTTTGTGAAGCTTTTTGAATGTCTAGATTGAATTAAGGTATCATACATGTGGTATAATGCCTATATTAATAGTGAAGTAAATAGTTAGGGGAGAAGTCACATGTATAGTGTCAGACAAGCAACTGAAAAAGATGTTGTAGCGATAAGAGATGTTGCGACAAAAGCTTGGTATAACACATATTTAAATATTTATGCTGCTTCAACAGTTAATGAACTGTTGGCCGCTTCATATAATGAAACGCATTTAAAAAAGAGACTAAATGAGCAATTATTTTTAGTGGCAGAAGAAGATAGTGAGATTGTTGGTTTTGCAAATTTCATTTATGGTGAAGAGCTTTATTTATCTGCACACTATGTTAGACCTGAATCTCAACATAGAGGTTATGGAACTCGTTTGCTAGAAGCGGGGTTGAAAAGGTTTAAAGACCAGTATGAAACAGTTTATTTAGAAGTTGATAACAATAATAGTAATGGCATCGAATATTATCAAAATCATGGATTCGAGATTATTCGCTCATATCAACCTGAAATGTATGGTGAAATCATGGATTTAGCTTTAATGAAGAAATCATTTTAACAAACATATGAATAATTAACATTGTTTCGTCTAGTAATATGAGGAACAAAAAATA
The DNA here is from genome assembly GCF_001837075.1 of Staphylococcus sp. HMSC063F05. Taxonomy (NCBI): domain Bacteria; kingdom Bacillati; phylum Bacillota; class Bacilli; order Caryophanales; family Staphylococcaceae; genus Staphylococcus; species Staphylococcus sp. HMSC063F05. The sequence goes on along the minus strand of NZ_KV831317.1, from coordinate 107,494 downwards.
AATGTTTTTTGGAATATATAGGATAGGAGGGAAAGTATGACGCTATCATCATATGCAACGAGTAAATTAACAGAAGAAAAGGTATTTAAAGATCCAATTCATCGATTTATCCACGTACAGGATCAATTGATTTGGGACTTAATTAAAACAAAAGAATTCCAACGCTTGAGACGTATTAAACAACTAGGTACTTTGTATTTATCATTTCATACAGCCGAACATAGTCGTTTTGGACACTCTTTGGGTGTTTATGAAATTGTGCGCCGAATGATTGATGAGACATTTATAGGACAAGACGCGTGGGATAATACTGATCGGCCACTTGCGTTGTGTGCTGCGTTGTTACATGATTTAGGTCATGGTCCTTTCTCTCATAGTTTTGAAAAAATATTTAATACAGACCATGAAGCATTTACACAAGCTATTATCACAGGAGACACTGAGGTTAATGGTGTACTAAGTCGAGTCTCTGATAACTTTCCTAAACAAGTAGCTGATGTAATTAATAAAACGCACGATAATAAGCTTGTTATTTCTATGATTTCCTCACAAATTGATGCTGATCGAATGGACTATTTACAAAGAGATGCATATTTTACAGGCGTAACGTATGGCTCATTTGATATGGAGCGTATTTTAAGGTTGATGAGACCATCTAAAGAAGAAGTGTTAATTAAAGATAGTGGTATGCATGCTGTCGAAAATTTCATTATGAGTCGTTATCAAATGTATTGGCAAATATATTTTCATCCAGTAAGCCGTGGTGGGGAAGTTTTATTAAACAATTGTTTAAAACGAGCTAAGCAGCTTTATAATGAAGGATATGAATTTAAAATGTATCCAAAAGACTTTATACCATTCTTTGAAGGAACAATGACTATTGAACAATATGTAGAACTTGATGAAGCAGTTGTATTGTATTACTTGAAGAAATGGATTCATGAAAATGATACAATATTAAGTGATTTATCAAGACGGTTTATCAATCGAGATTTATTTAAATATATTCCTTTCGACGGTTCAATTATTACCATTTCGGAATTGCAAGAATTATTTGAAGCGGGTGGTATTAATCCTGATTATTACTTTGTAAGTGAAGCATTTTCAGATTTACCTTATGATTATGATCGCCCAGGCTCAAATCGCAAACCGATTCATTTATTAAAAAGTAATGGTGGAATTACAGAAATAAGTAATCAATCATTGGTGATTAATAGTATTACAGGGATTAATAGAGAAGACCATAAATTATATTATCCTAAAGAGATGATTTTAAAAATTAAAGATTATCAAATTAAAGGTTCTATTATTAACTTACTTAATGAATTAAATTAACAGTTAAGAATAAGATATATAGTCTTTATTTGATGACTTATTAGGAGGTATCTCGTTTGTCTGAGAAAAAAGGTTTCAATTTCAATATTATAAAAAATGATCCACTAGATGGTCATAAAGGAACCAATATTGGTTCGATTAGTTTAGATAATATTGCCCCGGTTTTTATAGATGTTGAAAATCAGAAGGCATTTGTTGATATTGGTGGTATGCACGCACGTGCTGAAGTTGAAAAGGGTGTCAAGTGGATTACTGACAAATCACAAGTTGAAGGTGAGGAGGCTAAAGCATACTGGCTATGTTGGGTGACGACCGAACGTAGTGAACAAGGGCCATATTATGCGGGTGTGACTGCATGCTATTTATTAGTTAACAAAAGTATTAGACGTGGTTATAAGAGCATGCCAGAACATGTTAATATGATGGATAAGTCAATGAAACATCAATTTATCATCGACCAAATCGGTGATGATAACAAACAAATTTTAAAAAAATTTCTACAAAATCATAACGTTGAAATGTGGAATAATTCTAGTGAAGAACTATATCGAGCATTTGAATAGAATAAAAGGATAGGTGACTGTTTTATGTAGAATGACTGTCCCTATCCTTTTTTGATGAGCAAAATTTAAATGAGTAAAACTAATTTATTGAAGTATATTTCCTATACGATATGTTTGATAGAGTTGTTGTAATACCTCGTTATGAATTACTTGAAACGGTTGATTTGTCGTTTTAGCTATTTTCTTCAAATCTTCATACTCGGGTTTCATTTTCATAATTTTTCCATTTTGTAGGCCGAATTTAATGGAAACAGTGCCGTGTTGCGTAGAAAGAATTTTGAATGCGCGGTCCAAGGTCTTTCTATTAACAGAAGTACTTCTGACGCCTAAAGAACTTGTTTCTTGTAAGATAAGTTGTTCGAAATATGTCTTATCATGTAATTTACATATTAACGTTAACTGCGTGCTTGGGCGACTTTTTTTCATAAATATAGGCGTATAGTAAGCATCTAAAGCACCTTGCTCTAACGCATTATTCATAAAATAACCTAATGCTTCAGGTGTCATATCATCTATTTGACACTCTATTACTTGGACGCTATCTTGTTGCTCGAATTCAGATTCAAATTGAATAACCCTTAATATATTAGGGAAATCAAAATCCTTACTGCCGGCGCCATAGCCTATATGTTGTATTGTTGCTGAAGGAAATGGCCCAAACGATGAAACAAGTCCCTTAGCAAATGCAGCACCAGTAGGGGTTGTGAGTTCACTTTGAACATCAAAATGTGCGATTGGTATACCTTTAAGAATTTCAGCAGTAGCAGGTGCAGGGATTGGATAAATGCCATGAGCAATATTGATTTTACCATGACCTGTTGGAATAGCTGAACAGTATAATGTGTTAATCCCTAGTTGTTCTAGTGCAATACACCCACCAATAATATCTATAATAGAGTCCATTGCCCCCACTTCATGAAAGTGAACTTCTTCAAACGACATGCCATGAATTTTAGCTTCTGCTTGACCAATGATTTCAAAAATTTTCTTACTGCGATATTTAACCCTTTCCGGAAGTGTACTGTCATCTATCATTTTAAATATATCATTAACGTGACGATGATGATTTGCTTCTTTAACATCAATGTTTAATGTCATTGCATGAATACCTTGTTTTACTCTTTTTTGAAAATGTAGCTTAAATTGGTCTAAAGGTAACTTTTTTAGTTCTGATTCAATGTCTTCAGGGTTTGCTCCTAAATCAACTAAAGCAGAAAGTAGCATATCTCCGGCAATACCTGCGTGGCAATCTAAATATAATGCTTTTGTCATAAAGATACCTCACTCTCTTTATTTTCTAGCATATGAATAATCTGTGCAGCGTTGTAACCGCCACCAAATCCATTATTGATATTTAATACGCTGGTTCCGGGTGCGCAACTATTTATCATTGATAATAGGGTGGTAACCCCATTCAAGTTTGCTCCATAACCTACACTCGTTGGTACTGCATATACAGGGTGGTTGACTAATCCTCCAACAACACTTGCTAAAGCGCCTTCCATTCCAGCTATAACGATAGAAACTTTCCCTTTGCGTATATCATGAATGTTGGATAATAAGCGATGAATACCTGAAACCCCGACATCATAAAATCGTTTTACACTTACTCCCATGATTTCAGCGGTTAATGCAGCTTCTTCAGCAATAGGTAAATCAGAAGTTCCAGCACAAAGTACAGAAACATAGTATTTAGATTGTGGTATATCTTTTAGTGGAGTGCTAATTAACTGTGCAGTTTGATGATATTCCAAGTTTGGATAATGTTGTAAAATGTATTTTGCTTTCATTTCATCAACACGTGTCACTAGAATAACTTCATTATGAAATAACAAACTAGAGATGATTTTAGTGATTTGTTCTTTTGTTTTTCCTTGCCCAAAGATAACTTCGGGAAATCCTTGACGCTGTGCTCTATGTAAGTCAATTTTAGCAAAGCCCAATTCGTCATAATGACTGAGTTGGGCTTTAGCATCATTAATAGATAGTTGATTTGATTTTACAGCTTTGAGCACCTCTTCTATAGAATTATAACTATGGCTCATTGGTACTCACATCCTTATTTAAAACTTGTAGATTTGGTATCAATGATTTCATTCATACTACCTGTACGATAGCCTTCTAAATCCATTGTTACATAGTCAAATCCTAATTCTTTCAAATGTAATATGATACTGTCTTTCAATTTAAGAAGATTATTTAATTGATCTTCTGTTACTTCAATGCGTGCTATGTTGTGATGATAGCGTACTCGTACGTGGTTGATACCTAGGCTTAAAATGAATTTTTCTGCTTCGTTGACCTTGTTAACTTTTGTAAAACTTAATTCCTCACCATAAGGTATTCTTGATGCTAGACTACATAAGGCTGGTTTATTCCATACAGGCAAGTCATGTTGATGACTTAATTCTCTAACTTCAGATTTATATAGTTTTGCTTCTTGTAAAACGCTACGAACACCAAAGTCGTCTCTTGCTTTTAATCCGGGACGAAAATCATCTAAGTCATCCATAATCATACCATCTAGCACATAATTAAATCCTATTTTATTCTTAATATTCTCAAGTTGACTATACATCAAGCGCTTGCTATAGTACCAACTTTCAGGCGTATTTTTAACGATATTCGCATCTTGAAGTTCAGACATTTCAGTTTCTAATACTTCAACACCTAGACTTTGTCCAAGTTTAAGCGCTAGTTCAAACTCTTCATTTCTAAATAATTCTGATTTTACTACAACAGGTTTAACATAGTTAACACCTAAAACATCAATCGCTTTTTTCAGTAACAAGCTACTATCTACTCCACCTGAGAAGGCAATTACTACACTCTGCATGTCTTTCAATAGTGCGTCTAATTTCATTTCTTTAGTATTTAATTCAGTCATAGTTTCCATCCTCCATTTATTATTCTTTATCTTCTACGTACGGTATTGTTAAAGGACCTTGTGGCATAACACCAATGGTTAATTTACGGCCATATCGATGTTCTAATTCTTGTATTGTATATTCAATGTTAGAGGTTGGGATTAACATCGAGTCTTTAAGTTGTTGGTCAGTAAGTTCTGAATAAACATGCACATTGGCAAAAGTTTGAATACTTGCTTGTTTTTGTACTTGCCATTGGTCGACTTCCTTAAAGTTTGGATCGTGAATAAGTTCTAAAATACCTTGAGGTGTGTCTGCCATTTTGAAAATTTCGGCAAACTTACCATGATCAGGAAAGCCATCTGCACACTCAGATACCATAATAATATGACCGTCTTTTTTAACAACTTTACTCGCTGCACTCATCCCTTTTACTGTTTGATATAAATTTTGATCTAAAGGATAGCCAGAATTTGATGCGATAACAATATCAAAGCGTTGATCACATTTAAACATTGCATGATCTTTTACATATGCGCATCCTTCTTTGTGTGTATCAAAGATTTCACCAGCAAATGCTGCAGTAATTTCTTTACTTTTATTCAATGCAACATTAAGTAAAAAGTCAGGTTTACACATACGGTTAACTTCCCGTGCCATATCTTGAACTGGATTGTCTTCTAAATTTCCCCACGTTGATCTCGGATCGCCAATCATTTTTGCATTATGAAATGTTTGAATTGTTTCTAAACCTGCAATTCCAGGCATTATCCCTTTAGGTCCACCTGAAAATCCAGCGAAAAAGTGTGGTTCAATAAAACCTGTTACAATTTTAAAATCGGATTCTACATATGCTTTGTTTAAATAAACATCACATCCATATTGACTGTGTCCCACTTTAGCTAGACTTTCTTTTTCTGAGCAATGATTGTGAACGATTTTTACTGAATTTACAATATCTTCACCTAACATTTGAATCAATTCATCTCGCGTTTGATCTCGATGAGTCCCTGTACCATTAATAATTACGAAATTCTCACGAGGAACATGATTTAATTCCTCAATTAGTAAAGGTACAAGAATATGGTTGGGCGTTGGACGTGTAATATCACTAATAACAATAGAAACAATATCATTACTGTTTACCATTTCTTTTAAAGGTTTAGAATTTGTAGGGTTTCTTAATACATTTTTAATTGCTGATTCATAGTTTTGAATAGCATCGATGTTTTGAGGCTCTATGATTGTGCTATCATCAGGCACATTGATTTCAATTTCAGATTTTCCGTACAAAACTTGCGTCTTCACTTTCATCCCCTCCAATTAAGATTTTTAAAATAAACACCTTCATCCCCAAATTATAAGGTGTGATTAAGAACGATGACTTTTCACTGACATGATATATATAGTTAAAAAATAAAATATATGAATAAATCATAAAATATGCTATAAAAGTGACGATATTATGTCGCTCTATATACAATTTACAAAAAATTCAGTATAAATGAAAGGACTTTTGGTAAACGATTTCAAAAGAGTGTAAAATAAGGGTGGAAGTAATAGAATTACACTTTAATACTAGGGAGGGCTTTTTATGAAAGCAGCTGTAGTAACCAAAGATCATAGAGTAAGTATTGAAGAAAAACGTTTAAGAGAATTAAAACCTGGAGAAGCATTAGTAAAGACTGAATATTGTGGTGTATGTCACACTGATTTACATGTTAAAAATGCAGATTTCGGTGACGTAACAGGTGTAACATTAGGACATGAAGGAATTGGACGTGTCATTAAAATTGCTGATAACGTAGATTCATTAAAGGTAGGGGATCGTGTATCTATAGCATGGATGTATGCAGCATGTGGTAATTGTGAGTATTGCACAACTGGTAGAGAAACATTATGCAGGGATGTTCTCAATGCTGGATATACTGTTGACGGGGCAATGGCTGAAGAAGTCATTGTTGATGCGAATTATGCAGTTAAAGTTCCCGAAAATCTTGATCCAGCGGCTGCTTCATCTATTACCTGTGCAGGTGTGACAACATATAAAGCAGTAAAAGTGAGTGGTATCGAACCAGGACAATGGTTAGGCGTATTTGGTGTGGGAGGATTAGGTAATTTAGCATTGCAATACGCCAAAAACGTAATGGGCGCGAAAGTCGTTGCATTTGACATTAATGATGATAAATTAAATTTTGCTAAAGAGCTTGGTGCTGATGCAATCATAAATTCAACTAATGTTGATCCTATTGAGGAAGTAAATCGTCTAACGAATAATAAAGGATTAGATGCAACGGTGATTACTGCTGTAGCTAAAACACCTTTTAATCAAGCAGTTGATGTTGTTAAGGCGGGTGCACGTGTGGTAGCAGTAGGACTTCCAGTAGATAAAATGGATTTAGATATTCCGCGTTTAGTGCTTGATGGAATTGAAGTCGTTGGTTCATTAGTTGGTACCAGACAAGATTTAAGAGAAGCATTTCAATTTGCTGCCGAAAATAAAGTTATTCCTAAAATCCAATTAAGACAATTATCTGAAATTAACGATATTTTTGATGAAATGGAAAAAGGAACAATTACGGGTCGAATGGTAATTGATATGAAAAGCACGCACTGAAAGTGAACATAAAAGATAATATAATATTTAGAAATTAAACTATCTTTTGATTTGTGAATGTAAAAAAGGAAGGGCTAATTATGCGATTTAAATTAAAAGAAGATGAAATTTTAGAATTTTTAGATTTAAATTTTCCACAACAAACATTTGAAAAAGGTCGTCTCCTTATTGGGCAAAATAAGAGACAACCATTACACGTTTATTATTTTGGAAAAAAATTCTTGGCTCTTTTAAATGTAAATTTTAACACTTTTGAATATATTAAAGTAGATGAAGTCGATTATAATGATATAAAAAAATCACTTTAAAAGACGGACTGCTTTTTAAAAAAATGTTTATTGAGACAGAGGATTTTATGTTTAACTATAGTACATCTAAAGCTCTTTTAAGTGATTTTCAAAATAATAATTTTAATTACTTTATTCAAAATAAAAAAGAGCGTGTTATATTTGAAGATGGGCATTTCCTCTAAAATATATGATTGAAAACTAACTCTAACCTTGAATATTTTATAGAAATACAATTTGATAATGCTATAATATATTATAGATTTAAAAATATTTTGAGGAATATGAGGTTAAAAGATGAAAAAGACAATGTTCATCATTGCAGCAATGATATTCGGCATCGTATATTTCGATAAATATAGATTTTTATTAAAAAAATATGAAATTGACATTATTGATGTTGAATAATTGTAAATCTGATTGAAGTGATAGGTGACATTTATATTAAATGTGTGAGTTCTCTGTGGCAACAATATCTAGAATAGGAAAGCACCACTTTCACCTCAGTTATGAATTGTGAATATGTGAAAAGAATCTGAGACAAGATTAATGTTTCAGGTTCTTTTCATATTGTGTAAATTTTTGACATGAACACATGTCTTGAGTACTACAAGCAATAGCAGTTTTATGCTATAATGACATTTATTATTGTAAGGGTTAAGGTGAGTAGTAAATTGAATAAAAATATTAACATTCAAACCCGTCAAGTTTTGAAACAGAATGGTGAAAAGCAGAGATTTGAGTTTACTACAAAAGGTTCTTGGCAACAAAAATTTGCAGATTTTATACGTTACGAAGAACAAATTGAAGATGCTAAAGTTAATGTTACGATTAAAATTGAAGATAGCGGTGTAAAGTTAATTCGTAAAGGCGACATTAATATGAACTTACATTTCGTCGAAGGACATGAGACGACAACACTCTATGATGTACCTGCCGGAAAAATACCTTTAACTGTTAAAACACTAAGCCTTATGCATTTCGTTACTCATAATGGCGGTAAACTTAAAATACATTATGAGTTATATCAAGATGAACAAAAGATGGGTTCTTATCAATATGAAATAAATTATAAGGAGATAAGCGAATGAATATAATCGATCAGGTTAAACAGACGCTAATAGAAGAAATAGAAGCTAGTATTAGAAAAGCTAACCTCGCAGAAGATATTCCAGAAATTAAAATTGAAATACCTAAAGATACTAAAAATGGAGATTATTCTTCTAATATTGCTATGGTTTTAACAAAAATTGCTAAGCGTAATCCACGTGAAATTGCGCAAGCTATTGTCGATCATTTAGATACAAGCAAAGCACACGTTAAACAGGTTGATATTGCTGGGCCAGGTTTCATCAACTTTTATCTGGATAATCAATATTTAACAGACATTATTCCAGAAGCTATCACAAAAGGTGATCGATTTGGATATGCAACACAATCTAAGAATACTAACATTTTATTAGAATATGTATCAGCTAATCCAACAGGAGACTTACATATTGGTCATGCTAGGAATGCAGCTGTAGGCGATTCTTTAGCTAATATTCTCATTGCGGCTGGTTACAATGTTACACGTGAATATTATATTAATGACGCAGGTAATCAAATCACTAATTTAGCACGATCAATTGAAGCACGATACTTCGAAGCTTTAGGTGATACGAGTTATGAGATGCCGGCAGACGGTTATAATGGTAAAGACATTATTGAAATCGGTAAAGATCTCGCTGTTAAACATCCAGAAATAAAAGACTACTCTGATGAAGAACGCTTAAAAACGTTTAGACAACTTGGTGTCGATTATGAAATGGAAAAATTAAAAAAGGATTTATCTGATTTTAACGTGCACTTTGATAATTGGTTTAGCGAAACATCTTTATATGAAAATGGCGCGATTAAAAATACATTATCTAAAATGAAAGAGCTAGGCTATACGTATGAAGCAGATGGCGCGACTTGGTTACGTACAAGTGACTTTAAAGACGATAAAGATCGTGTATTAATAAAAAAAGACGGTAATTACACTTATTTCACACCAGATACGGCCTATCACTACAATAAGATTAATAGAGGAAATGATATTTTAATTGATTTAATGGGTGCTGATCACCACGGTTATATTAACCGTCTCAAAGCTAGCTTAGAAACATTTGGTGTAGACAGCGATCGTCTTGAAATTCAAATTATGCAAATGGTTCGCCTTATGCAAAACGGAGAAGAAGTGAAGATGAGTAAGCGTACAGGCAATGCGATTACTTTACGTGAAATTATGGATGAAGTCGGTATCGATGCTGCACGTTATTTCTTAACAATGCGTAGTCCTGATTCTCATTTTGACTTTGATTTAGAGTTAGCTAAAGAGCAATCTCAAGACAATCCAATTTATTACGCACAATATGCACATGCACGAATTTGTTCTATTCTAAAGCAAGCTAAAGAACAAGGTATTGAAGTGTCTACTGATGCAGACTTTTCTAAAATAAATAATGATAAAGCAATAGACTTATTAAAAAAAGTAGCAGAATTCGAATCGACGATAGAGAGTGCAGCCGAACATCGTGCACCTCATCGTCTAACTAATTATATTCAGGATCTAGCTGCAGCATTCCATAAATTTTATAATGCTGAAAAAGTGCTTACAGATGATACGGAAAAAACTAAAGCACATGTAGCTATGATTGAAGCGGTGCGTATTACCTTGCACAATGCATTAGCATTAGTAGGTGTTACAGCACCAGAATCTATGTAAAACTTCATAAAATAGATACACGAGAGCCTGTGACATATTTATATGTACAGGCTCTTACATTATTTAGTCCTTATTATTGATGCATTCCAAAAAGAAAAAACAAGCAAAGCAAACCGATATTGGGACACAGCATAAAGTTTGTTATAAAAGGAATATTAACAATTAGGTAGGACAACACCTCAGACTTCTTGGGAAAATTGGACAATGTAGCATGCGAGATATAACAATCATGCGAAGATTTGTAGGGGGAGAAATCATGTTATCAATAGAAAAATTATATCAAATTCTATATCAAAATATGGGCCCTCAATATTGGTGGCCAGCAGAAACGCCAATAGAAATGATGCTTGGGGCAATTCTAGTCCAAAATACTAATTGGAACAATGCAGATATAGCGTTATCAAGATTAAAAGAAGAAACTTCTTTTAATGCACAGACGATATTGAAAATGCCTTTAGAATCGTTGCAGCAAGTGATACGTTCGAGTGGTTTCTATAAAAATAAAGCTAAGGCTATACAGGCATTGTTACTATGGTTAAATCAACATCATTTTGATTATAGTAGTATAGCTAAGTTATACGGTGATAGCTTAAGAAAAGAATTACTCACCATCCGTGGTATAGGTGAAGAGACCGCCGATGTCTTAATAGTATATATTTTTAAAGGTAAAGAATTCATACCTGATAGTTATACTAGACGTATTTTTAGAAAATTGGGATATCAACATACAGAAAGTTATCATAAATTGAAACAGGAATTAACACTTCCTGAATCATTTTCAAATCAAGATGCAAATGAGTTTCACGCTTTATTAGATAATTTTGGGAAAAATTATTTTAATGGTAAGGGGAAACAACGCTATACCTTTTTAGATACCTATTTTAAAAAATAAGTATTGACCTTAACGTAACGTCATACCTCATACTTTAATTCAGGAGGTGAAATGATGAAAGAACGCTTCAGTCCCAAAACGCTTTCTGACATTACCGGAGTTAGTATACGCACGCTTCATTATTATCATGAAAAGGGGTTACTCGTGCCACAACAAATGAGTGCTAATGGATACCGATATTATAATGTTCAAGATATTTCAAAGTTACAATATATTCTCTTTTTAAAGGAATTAGATTTAACATTAAAGCAAATACAGACGTATTTTGAAGGTGATAGTGATTTTAGAACTAAAATATTACATGATAATTTTTATCACATTGTTAAAAAAAGAGATCGCTTAAACGATATTATCCGTACGTTAGAACATCATTTTCACAAAGATAACGATGAGATTGAGGTAACTACAATGCAAAATTTCAATTTAAATGAACAGTATGAAAAAGAAGCAGCAAGTAAGTATGGAGATACTCATTATTATCAAGCATATAAAGATAAACAAAAATGTAAGGATGAATCAGAACAGCAAAATCATTTTGAGGAAATTAATAAGCAATTAAATATGTTTTTTGACGAAATGAATCAACTATACTTAAACAAAGTTTCTATACTTGAAGCAAGTGGAAAAACTAAGAAATTACAATGTATTTTGAAAGAACAAGTTCCTAATTGTGACAATCAATTTTTAGAATATATAGCTCAGATTTATATTGAGGACGAGCGATTTGTAAAGTTTATTAACAAGCAACGTGAACGTGGTTTGAATTTATACATTTCTGACGCGATAAAAACATTTATTAAATTATAAAACATTATGTGTCTGGGACATTGTTGATTGTCTCAGACATTTTAGCATTTTACCGATTGATACTAACATTATAAAACTGATCAACACAGAAAATTTCAACGAGAAATTCCACAGACAAGGCAAGTTGGGGTCGGGGCCCCAACACAGAAAATTTCAACGAGAAATTCTACGGACAAAGCAAGTTGGGGTTGTGGCCCCAACACAGAGAATTTCAATGAGAAATTCTACGGACAAAGCAAGTTGGGGTTGTGGCCCCAACACAGAGAATTTCAACGAGAAATTCTACAGACAAAGCAAGTTGGGGTTAAATATATTAATAGATTTAATTCAAAGTTGTCTTTTTTCATATTTTGTGAAAATCAAATAAAATTGTATCTACAAATATTGGTATATTTTGATATGATGAATAGGAACATTAAAAATAATTTGTGAAAGGGTGATGCTCCAAATGAAAAGTAAACTATGGATAGTTATATGTGTATTGATTGTAGTACTGGCTGCATGTGGTCAAGATGCCAATCATTCATCTAATAATAAAGACACTGAAAAAAGCGATAAAAAATATCATAGAATTATTTCGCTCATTCCTAGTAACACAGAAATTTTATATCGCTTAGGAATCGGAGAAGATATAGTTGGTGTATCCACTGTGGATGATTATCCTAAAGATGTAAAAAAAGGTAAAAAACAATTCGATGCGATGAATTTAAATAAAGAAGAATTAATAAAAGCTAAACCGGATTTGATTTTAGCGCATGAGTCACAGAAAAATTCTGCAGGTAAAGTGCTAAAGTCACTTAAAGATAAGGGAGTAAAAGTCGTTTATGTGAAAGATGCACAATCGATTGATGAAACTTATGATACTTTTAAATCAATTGGACAATTAACGGATCGTGAAAAACAAGCTAAAGAACTTGTTGATGAAACAAAACACAATGTAGACAAAATCATTAACTCCGTTCCTAAACATCATAAGAAACAAGAAGTGTTTATGGAAGTATCGTCTAAACCAGACATTTACACTGCCGGAAAAGATACCTTCTTTAACGATATGTTAGAGAAACTAGATGCTAAAAATAGTTTTGATGATGTTAAAGGTTGGAAATCAGTAAGTAAAGAAAGCATTATTAAACGTAATCCTGATATTCTGATTTCCACAGAAGGTAAATCAAAATCAGACTACATAGAAATGATAAAAAAACGTGGCGGTTTTGATAAAATTAATGCTGTTAAAAATACACGTATTGAAACAGTAGATGGGGATGAGGTTTCTCGACCAGGTCCTCGTATTGATGAAGGTCTAAAGGATTTAAGAGACGATATATATAAAAAATAGTCATTTGAATACTATGTATTGTATTTTACTTAGATGATTAATTTTATTAATAAGCTGACAGAGATGTATTTCAAACGCCTGGGACAGTAGTTATTGTCTCAGGTATTTTTAATATTTATGATAGACGGATATTGAATTAAACTGATGCAAATATGCCATTTGATTCAACTTCATTACTCGATGACTAAATCGTGCAACGAATGGAAGCCAGTCGTTTTACACTTTTTAAGTATTGTTTTGTTAATATAGTGATTAAGAAAGTATTGAAAGAGAGAGTTATGAATAAATATAGAAGTGTCATTATATGGTTATTTATTTTAATATTAAGCATGAGCTTAAGTTTAAGCTGGGATGTAGGAAAACTTGATGATGTTTTTAATCAAACCATACTATTCCAGGTTCGTTTACCTAGATTACTTGAAGCCATGCTCACTGGTGCAGTACTTACATTAGCTGGCCAAGTGTATCAAATTGTGTTAAATAATCCACTTGCAGATAGTTTTACATTGGGATTAGCTAGTGGTGCATCATTAGGATCTGGAATTGCTTTATTTTTGGGACTTAGTTTTTTATGGTTCCCTATATTTTCCATTATTTTCAGTTTAATCACACTGTTACTTGTTTTAAGTGTTTCAGCGATGTTAGCCAAAGGATATCCTGTTCAAATGCTTATATTAACGGGATTACTATTTGGTGCACTATTAAATGCATTATTGTATTTGCTTGTTTTGATTAATCCTAAGAAGATGAATCCAATTGCTAGTTATCTGTTCGGTGGTTTTGCATCAGCTGAATATCAGGATGTTATGATTATTAGTTTGATAGCATCTGTCGCAATCATAGTATTATTTTTAATGCAAAAAGGAATTAAATTACTGCAAGTTGGTGAATTGAAAAGTCAGTCTCTAGGATTAAATGTACAACAAGTAACGTATATTGTTCTTATAGTAGCCTCCATCATGACAGCAGTTGTGGTCGCATACGTTGGAGTTATTGGTTTTATAGGCATGATTATTCCACAACTGATTAGAAAATTTTATTGGCGTTATCAAATAGGTTTACAAATGTTATTGAATATAATCATAGGTGCTGTAGTCATGATAATTGCAGATTTTATAGGAAGTACAATGATACAACCTATACAAATTCCTGTAGGCATCGTGATGGCATTGCTCGGTGTACCAGTCCTATTTTATATTTTAATTAAACAGACTAACATATGACGTTCACACTACTCTTTTGCTACAATAGTATTATTAAAATATTAAGAGGTCATTGAAAATGAATTTAAACTGCATTAAGGCTATCGTCTTTGATTTAGAAGGTACTCTATTAGATAGAGTAAAATCGCGTGAAAAGTTTATAGAAGAGCAATATGAACGGTTTCATGATTATTTTATTCATGTGCAATTAGCAGATTATAAGAATAAATTTATTGAATTAGACGATGATGAAGACAACGATAAACCTGATCTATATAAGGAAATCATTAAACAATTTCATATCGACCGTCTTAAATGGAAAGATTTATTTAATGACTTTGAAATGCATTTCTATCGTTACGTTTTCCCTTACTATGATACTTTGTATACATTAGAAAAGTTATCGAAACATCATTACATGATTGGTGTGATTGCAAATGGGAAATCCAAAATTAAACAATTTAGATTGCATTCATTGGGTATTATGCACGTTATTAATTATTTAACTACTTCTGAAACTGTAGGCTATCGTAAGCCACATCCTAAAATCTTTGAAGATATGATTGATCAATTGGGGGTTAAACCATCTGAAATAATGTATGTCGGAGATGATGCATTAAACGATGTTGCTCCTGCACGTGCAATGGGGATGGTAAGTGTGTGGTATAAACAAGAAGATGCAGAATTGGAGCCATTAACAGAAGAAGTAGATTATACGATTACTACCATAGAGGAATTGCTTAAAATTTTACCAGATAATTTTGAAACAGAAGGAGAAGAACAACATGGCAATGGATTTAATTACTAAACAAGACGGTACAACATTACACTATAGTACTATGGGACAAGGATATCCTGTCGTACTCGTGCATACCGCTTTTGATAATTATGCTGTTTTTAATGATTTAGCTAAGGTATTAGCAAAGTCTTTTCAGGTTGTGCTTATCGATTTGAGAGGACATGGTTACTCTGATAAGCCTAGAAATATAGAGTTTTATGACTTTGCTGACGATATAAAATTTTTATTAGATGCTATATATATAGATGAAGCAGCATTTATTGGGCACGAGATGGGGGCACTTATTGCTGCTGATATGTCTGTTAGAAATCCTGGCTATATATCCTCAATCACATTAGTTAATCCTACTTCAATAGAAGGTGAATTGCCTGAAGAACGCTTGTTCAGAAAATATGCGCATAAAATACGTAACTGGGAAGATGATAAGCAAGAAAAATTTTTAGATAAACGTAGATATTATAAAGCGCGTAAGATGAATAAATTTTTAAAGCATGTCGTTGATACAAATAGTATTTCTACTAAAGAAGAAATTCAAGCTGTTAAAGATGTCTTCAAATCTGAAGGTATTGCAGATGTTTTCAAGCATGTTCAAGTTCCTACGCTTATTGTTGCTGGAGAACACGGAGAACGTACAACTACACTAGAAGCTAAAGAAGTCGCAGATTTGATTCAACACTGTGAATTTAACGTCTATCAACATTCAAGTGCATATCCTTTTGTTGAAGAACAGGCTCAATTTACTCAAGAGACAACAAACTTCATTCAACAACATGCACCTAAATAAAAGAGTTCACACTGAGATTTTGTAAGGTAATAATTAATGAATTAAGAAAGATATGTTTCTCTATAAGCGCTAAAACAGTTGTTAAAAAAGTCATCTACTAAATCCACGTAATCATTTTGTAATGTTATTGTTATTTTAGTAATATTTATAGTACAATTAACATGAGCACAGAAGACATAAAGAATTAAAGGAGTGAGTGCTTATGAAGAAACTAATAACATCATTACTTGTTTTAGGATTAGTTTTAACTGGAGTAAGCGTGGGAAACAACGTTGAAGCGGCAACTGGTAATTCAATGAAAACAGTACAACAATTAAACAAAGGTGATAAATCATTAGAAAACGTTAAGATAGGCGAATCAATGAAGAGTGTATTAAAAAAGTATAGTCATCCTATCTATTCTTATAACCCAAATAGTAATGAAAAGTATTACGAATTTAGAACTGATAAAGGTGTTTTGCTAGTAACAGCTAATGGTAAAAAAGAAAGAGGAAATGTTACACGCGTATCAATGACATATAATGATGCAAACGGCCCTTCATACAAAGCCGTAAAACAACAACTTGGTCATAAAGCTATAAGTCGTGTACATTATAATAATGTTACAGGTAACTTTGGCTATATTCAAAAAGGTCAAGCAAGTTATCAATTCAGTTCAAATTCACCAAAGGATAAAAATGTGAAGTTATATCGTATAGATTTAAATAAATAAGAAGAATTGGATATACGTTTTATAAGATAAAATAGTTTGAAATTTGAAGAGTTTAAAGTTGAAATCATAATTTGTAAAATGGATTTCACTTTAGCTCTTCTTTTCATTTTAGTTGCTAATGATGATATGATTAATCATTATGTTCAAGTAAAATTGTAAGATGTATGATAAAATTTTAATTTGAAAATGATTAACTTATGAAATCTACAAATTACATCAAGATTTAAATGAAAAGGAGTAAATCATGCGTACGAATGATAAAGTATTACTCGAAAATATTAATGATTATTTTAGTCACAAAGGAATGTCACCACACTTAATTGATGATATAAAAGAAAAATATCGACAAGATATTAAAAAGTCTGAAGAAAAAGATCAAGATTACATTGAATATAGAGGTAAATCACCTGCGCAATTAATATTAACAATTCAGCGTAATTTGTTTGCATTACAACTCAATCCAATGATTTTCTTTATCATTAACTTTATTCTTATTTCATATTTGTACGATAAACAATATGTACCTTTTCAAGCAATTACCGGTATAAGCTTGTTTTATTGCTTAGTTATATTTCCAATAACACTCATTTTATATGTGCGTATTGCCAAAAAAAATTATCTATACAGTAATAAGTATGAAATGAGAACTGGAATAATCATTGGTATTATTGCTTTAATTCTAGTAATTATGCAAGGGTTTCACTTTAACTGGGCTATTATTCCTATTTCTATCTATGGTCATCAGTTTGTATTTTTCGCTGGAATTATTTTAAGTCTTGTTGGTATATTCTTTAAACGTATAGAATTTGTAGGAGTTGGCTTACTATTTTGTCAAAAAACAATAGATGCAATGGTAACTGACCCGGAAATTGCACAGTTTTTCTCTTTAGCAATTTGGATTATACTTGTTGTGCTAATCATTTTTTATACGATACGTTTATCTGAACGCACTAAATCATCATAATACAAAGATTTAAACTCAGAAAATATGCTAGACATATCTTTCTGAGTTTTTTAATTTATTAAAATATATCATTTGTTTACCATATAAGTTTGTTTTAGAAAATGAATCACTATTTTAATATACAAATAATTTAATTACACTGAAAATAACCTAAAAGCGTAACACTATTTTAATATGGGTATATAAATGACTAAAGGGAGGTGCCAAGATGAATAAAATTCAAATTTGTAATCAGATTGAACTTAACTATATTGATGAAGGCGAAGGCATCCCCATCATTTTAATTCATGGATTAGATGGAAACTTGGCAGGATTTAAAGATTTAAAAAATGAACTCAAGAAGCAGTATAGAGTAATTACTTATGATGTCAGAGGTCATGGAAAATCTTCACGAACAGAATCATATGAATTAAAAGATCATGTTGAAGATTTAAATGATTTAATGGGAGCATTAAATATCGATTCTGCACATATTTTAGGACATGATATGGGGGGCATCATTGCGAGTGAATTTACTGAAAAATATCAATATAAAGTGATTACATTGACAATTGTTTCGGCCAAAAGTGAAGACATTGCAAATGGTTTCAACAAATTAATGGTTGATTACCAAGAAGAATTAGCAGGGTTTAATAAATCTGAGGCAATGATTATTTTATTCTCTAAATTATTTAAAGAGAAAGATAAAGCAATGAAATGGTATCAAAGCCAAAAATTATACAATAGACCAACTCCGGAAGAAAGTGCAATTGCAGTACGTGCATTGCTTAATATTAAAGATTTAACTCGTGTTCATCATAATGTGTCCATACCTACTTTAATTGTGAATGGTAAGTATGACCCACTCATACAAAATAAAAGTCATTATGATATGGATCAATATTATGATCAAGTTACAAAAATTGTATTTGATAATTCAGGACATGCACCACATATCGAGGAACCAGAAAAATTCCTGAAACTCTACTTAGATTTTGTTAGTTAAAAAATAAGAACATAAATAAAAACCCTTAAATGATTATTGTCGGAAAATCATTTGAGGGTTTTGTAGTAGCAGTAAAGTTTGGACTCAGATCACTATCGTATTAACTTAATAAAAGAGTAAAACAGTCTTATCTTTCATAAGTGAAAGAAATATCTGTTTTACTCCCTAGCCATTATACTTCATTTTCATTATTTGCTTCTGTGATACGGTTGTTTACTCGTTTAAGTAAATCATCGATTTTTTTACGCTGCTTAGAATCTACTAAGATTAAAACAGTTCTTTCATCGTGTTCATTACGTTTTTTATTAAAGTAATTTTCTTGAGATAAATTTTTAACAGCTTTAACAACTTGAGGTTGTTTATAATTTAAGTGATTGATAATATCTTTAAGATAATATTCCTCTTCTTTATTCTCACTAATATAAGTTAATACTGCAAATTCTTCAAAGCTGATTGAGAATTCTTTTTTAATTATTCCTTTTAATCTGTCAGCATAAGTGACCATAGCTAATAATTCAAAGCAGTCATTGATTTTTGAAATAGCCATTAATGAAACCTCCCTATTTATATCATATCCATAAATCTTAAAACCCATCTTTTTAAATTTAAAGATAGTTAATTATATTATTGAATTAAGATTACTTGGATACTATACCCTAATTTATTAATTTATATCTATTTTTCTTATGAAAATACGAAAGTGTCCGTCATAATATAGTATTAATTTAAATTTAAAGAATATATTTAATGCTATATTATTTAGTTAATTATAACTAAATAAAATTAAGAAGTAAACAAATAAGTGTTTATAAAACAAATTATCTTTTAAAGTTTATACTTGAATTAGCAATGTAGCATTTGCTATATTCAAAAAAAATAAGATTGTTTCTAATTTCCCTTAATTTAATAAAAATTATACTAAAAAGAATACTTTTTGGAAAGAATTTTACTAACATTTTTTATATATAAATGTTTATTAATTTAGAAGTAGGATTTTTAACAACTTTTTCATCTATCAATAAGCCTTTAGTTATATTAATATACCCACTTTTTAAACTCTTTTTGTATGTTACTTCTCTTTTTGTAATTTTCCCGTTTTTTAGAATTAAAACATAGCGTTTTTGAACAATAGCTGACGTAGGTAACTCTATGTCATTTGAGGCTAATTTGATTTTAAAGTGTGTTCCAATTTGATGATTGGGTTGTGTAGAAAGTAAAATGTCGTAATATGAGACGCCATTTTTTATTTTTGATGGTATATTCGAAATTTCTTTAATTTTACTAGTAAATTGAGTGTTGTCACTAGATGTTACAGAAATATTTTGATTTATTTTTAATAAATTCAACTCAGATTCTGATATATTAGCACGAATAATACGTTCGTTGCTATTAATTTGCACTATCTTTTCGTTTGGTTTTGAAGGGATAGAATTAATATATGAAATACTTCCATTAATTGGTGAAAATAAAGTGGATTTAATTGAGGATTTAGTTTGAATCATTTGTAATTTTAGCTGATTAAGGAATGAATAATAATGTAAATCATTTTTAGAATTTAAAGTTTTGTTGTTACGTTCATTACTAAGTGTATTTTGGAGTTCCTCATATAAATGATCTTTTTCATAATTGTAATATTCTAACACTGGAGTGTTTTTAGATACTTTGCTATGATTTTTTACTAAAAGTTTTTGGAGTTGTCCTAAAGTGGGAGTGTAGTAGAAAATATAGCTGTTAAGAGGGGCTTGTATACCAGTTGTTGAAAGGAGTAATTTGGGCTTTGCTTTTATAGTTTTTATATTTTTAATATCTTCTGTTTTAGAAGTTAATTTAGAGAAAGTAATGTAACTAAAACTACAAGTTGTGAGAATGAAAATGAATAGTAATGAAGAAATAACGATGCGTTGCTTGGTCATGGATGTTCACCTCATAATATTATTGTGAGGTTATTATACACTATTATTTTAAATGAAAATATATTAATTTTAAAATAAGCATTACTTTTGGTTTGTATATTGTTTTATTTCAAAAAATAAAGTAAATCAATTTAATAAATTGAAAAATAGAAGGCTATCTTTAATTTTAAAATATATGATTCTACATAAATGTTACTATAAGAAGAATCACTCATAAAAACTGCCAACAAAGACAAAATCTTTGTTGGCAGTTCGAAATAGACATTTATTTGTATGAGGAATCTACATTAATATAAGCGGATAATTTTTATTCAGAATAAGGAATTTAAAATAATCGTAATAAAATAATACCTATAGCTATACATAATAATCCACCTAACTTACGTGATGTTATTTTGTTTTTAGGTGAACCCAACAAACCGAAATGATCGATAATAATACCCATAATCATTTGGCCCATCATAGCAATTATAGTAGTTAAAGCTGCTCCTAAGAAAGGCATTAAAATAATATTAGATGTTACGAATGCCATTCCTAGTATCCCTCCAATAAAATAAATAGATTTAATCTTACCTAGTGTTTTATGAGTAGATGATATTTTCAGACTACGATTAAATACTAATGTTAATATAAATAACGCTATTGTACCAACGCTAAATGATATGAGTGAAGCAAATATGGATGAGTGTGTGTGTTGAGCCAGTGTGCTGTTGATTGTTGTTTGGATTGGCGGAGCGAAACCAAATACGAATCCAATAAGCAACCAGAATACTATTGGTGTATTCTTATGTCTATTAACAGGATGTCTACGAACATAATTCATAAATATAATTCCAGTAATTAAAAATATAATTCCAACACCTTTAAATAATGTAAAAGATTGTTGATGGGCGCCCAATAATCCAAATGTATCAATGATTACACCCATAATAATTTGCCCTGTAACCGTAATAACAACAGTAAGTGCTGCGCCTAATCTTGGTAATAATAATAAGTTTCCAGTTAAATAGATAACACCTAATAGTCCTCCTAGGACCCAAGTATAGTTAAGTGTTTGCTTAGAAAAGAATTCTGGTGTTAATACTTGTGGATGAATAATGATATTAAGCACAAGTAAGCATATTGTTCCGACAGCAAAAGATATGGTTGAAGCATAAAAAGATGAACGGGTAAATTGGCTTAGCCTTGAGTTGATTGAAGTTTGAATAGGAAGTAACATGCCAACAAAAATTCCTAAAAGATATAGAAAAAACAATGATAAAAACCAACTTTCTCAATTTAATATGATTATCATACCATTCATAATCATGTTTCTAAAATGATTGAGCCATAAGCAAAGTATAGAAATAAGTTGTGAATGTTCCGAGGTGTCATACAGCCGATACTATTTTGATGAATCATTATAATAAAATGCACATTAAACAAGTTTTAGAATTAAAAAAAGCGAGACATCATTTTGAATTTGATATCTCACTTCATATTAATAAAAGAACAATGTAAATTAAGTTCTTTTTTAGACTTGAACAATTTTAAAAAATTTGTTCTTCGATAAGTCTTTTTTATGATTTTAGTACTTTAAATAAAGCGTCAAAAATAATGTTTTATGAATTAATTTTTATCTTCAAATATAACAGTTGTACTTTTATCAATAAGTTGTGCAGCATAAATTTTGACAGGCTTTCCCAAACTAAATCTTAAAATGTCTAATTCTAAAAGTTGGTTCATACTTTCTTTAATTAATTGTTCTGTAGTAATAGCGTTAAAATCGGGTAATAGTAATTTGACGGGTTTATTAAGATTTGATTTAAATACGAGTTCCAAAGTTTTTGACATACTGATGTATCCTCCTTAAATTAAAGATTCTGTTTTAACGATCTCGACTTTGTCATACTCTTCGCCACTGATACGTTCAATGATGGAACGAAAAGATTTGATTTGATCATTAGAAACAAGCGGATTAATGTTAGAAAAACGACGCTTATGTTCGACTACTTTACCTTCAGAATTATGTTTGATTTGAGTAAAGATAATCGTCACTTGATTGACTTCATTCATAATAAAACCTCCTTTCACTATATATATCGAAATAGATTGAAAAAAAAGGACACATTTTTTGAAAAATATAGGCAAATGCCTTTGATGTGATACAAACGTCATTTATCATTAATTATGAAACCTGTTTTAGAAGGTATATGAGGTAAGTAGAATTGTTAAGTTGTAAAAGAAAAAATTGGAACCTGATATTTAAAATAACCAACTTAAAAGATTGATCAGTGTCTAAAATTACTATTTATATATGAATTAAAATATTAAGATCTCCCAATATGAGAATGAATTAGTTTAAGTTTATCGATGATTGAAAAATTATAGCCTCATGGATTCTATCTTATATAAAATAAAGTTCTATTCCCTTTTGGATATAAATAAGAATAGTTACCTTTTTGTGATATGCCAATTCAGAAAAAAAGCGACAGTGCTTGAATCTATGTATGCTCAATAAACTCATTCAAATCAACTAGCAATATCAAATCATAAATCGTGTTGCACCATAATAAGGATTAAAACCTGTTAGTTTAACTAATTTAAGAAAAACATTTGATTATCTTCTCTTTCAATCGGGAATATTAATTTCTATCATTCAACAATATTTTGGATATCAGATAACTTAAGAAATATTGAGATTTATTGAAATACGATATGTTTCAAATCGCCATACAATGATTACACTTAATAAATGATTACACTTAATATAAATGTAAAAAGAAAAGGAGGGGTTAAATGAGTTTAGTATATCTTATGGCGACTAATTTATTAGTCATGCTCATAGTTTTATTCACTCTGAGTCATCGTCAACTAAGAAAGGTTGCGGGCTATGTTGCATTAATAGCTCCTATTGTGACATCTACATATTTTATTATGAAAATACCAGATGTGATTCGAAATAAGTTTATTGCTGTTCGATTACCATGGATGCCTTCAATTGATATTAATTTAGATTTAAGATTAGATGGTTTAAGTTTAATGTTCGGCTTAATTATTTCGCTAATAGGTGTGGGTGTATTTTTTTATGCTACGCAATATTTATCCCACAGTACGGACAATCTTCCTAGATTTTTCATCTATTTACTATTATTTATGTTCAGTATGATTGGCATTGTAATAGCTAATAATACCATCTTAATGTATGTATTTTGGGAACTCACAAGTATTTCCTCATTCTTGCTTATATCCTATTGGTACAATAATGGTGAAAGTCAATTAGGCGCCATTCAATCTTTCATGATTACAGTGTTTGGTGGGCTAGCGTTATTAACAGGATTTATCATTTTATACATCATTACAGGAACAAACACAATTACTGATATCCTTAATCAACGCAATGCAATTTCACGACATCCTTTATTTATACCAATGATTTTGATGCTATTATTAGGTGCTTTTACCAAATCTGCACAATTTCCGTTTCATATTTGGTTACCAAAGGCCATGGCAGCACCTACACCAGTAAGTGCTTATCTTCATTCGGCAACAATGGTAAAGGCTGGAATCTTTTTACTATTTAGATTTACACCTTTATTGGGACTTAGTAATGTTTATATTTATACAGTGACATTTGTTGGTCTAATAACTATGTTATTTGGATCTTTAACTGCTTTACGACAATACGACTTAAAAGGTATACTCGCTTATTCTACAATAAGTCAATTAGGTATGATTATGACAATGGTAGGTCTAGGTGGCGGTTATGCTCAGCACACATCAGATGAATTGTCTAAGTTTTATATTTTAGTTTTATTTGCTGGCTTATTCCATTTAATGAATCATGCGGTTTTTAAATGTGCATTATTTATGGGCGTTGGTATCATTGATCACGATTCCGGAACACGTGATATTCGTTTGCTAAATGGTATGCGTAAAGTCTTCCCTAAAATGCATATTGTCATGTTGCTCGCTGCATTATCTATGGCAGGTGTTCCTTTTTTAAATGGCTTTTTAAGTAAGGAAATGTTTTTAGATTCGTTAACTAAAGCAAACGAACTTGATCAATATGGCTTCGTATTAACGTTTGTGATTATTTCAATAGGTGTCATCGCGAGTATATTGACTTTTACTTATGCACTTTACATGATAAAAGAAACATTCTGGGGAAATTACAATATAGAAAAATTTAAACGTAAACAAATACATGAACCATGGCTATTTAGTTTACCAGCTGTGATTTTAATGTTACTCATTCCAGTTATCTTCTTTGTTCCAAACGTTTTTGGCAACTTTGTTATTTTGCCCGCAACCAGATCTGTATCTGGGATAGGTGCGGAGGTTGATGCATTTGTGCCACATATTTCTCAGTGGCATGGTGTGAATCTTCCATTAATTTTAAGTATAGTTGTTATTATTATTGGACTTATTTTAGCTCTAGTTGTGAATTGGAAAGAGGTTACGCATCAAATAATCAAAAGTGCTTCGATTACAGATGGCTATCGGAAAATTTATAGAGAATTTGAATTATACTCAGCCCGTGGTATACGTGCATTGATGAATAATAAATTGAATTATTACATCATGATTACATTATTTATTTTTGTAGCTATTGTAGTTTATGGATATTTGACTGTGGGTTTTCCTCATGTACATCAGCTTCATATTAGTTCTTTCGGACCGTTGGAAGTTATCTTATCAGTTGTAACATTGATTATCGGCATTTCATTAATCTTTATTCGTCAACGACTAACGATGGTGGTATTGAATGGAATGATTGGATTCGCAGTTACATTATATTTTATTGCAATGAAAGCTCCAGATTTAGCTTTAACACAGTTAGTTGTTGAAACTATTACGACAATCTTATTTATTGTTAGTTTTTCGAGACTACCTAACATCCCTCGAGTTAAGGCAAATTTAAAAAAAGAGACCTTCAAAATCATTGTGTCACTTGTTATGGCATTGACGGTGGTATCACTTATTTTTGTTGCTCAACAAGCAGATGGTATGCCTTCAATTGCTAAATTTTATGAAGATGCATATGAACTTACAGGTGGAAAAAATATTGTCAATGCTATACTAGGTGACTTCAGAGCTTTAGATACTATGTTTGAAGGACTAGTGTTAATCATAGCTGGATTAGGTATTTATACGTTACTTAATTACAAAGATAGGAGGGGGCAAGATGAAAGAGAATGATGTAGTACTTAAATCAGTTACAAAAATTGTAGTGTTTATTTTGTTAACATTTGGATTTTATGTATTTTTTGCTGGCCATAATAATCCAGGTGGTGGCTTTATTGGTGGCTTGATTTTTAGCTCGGCATTTATCTTAATGTTTCTTGCCTTTGATGTAAATGAAGTGTTGAAAAGCTTGCCTATTGATTTTAAAAAATTAATGATTATAGGTTCACTCATATCTGTTGCAACTGCATCAGTGCCTATGTTTTTTGGGAAGCCATTTTTATATCAAACTGAAGCAAATGTAACATTTCCATTACTAGGACATGTTCATGTTACTACTGTGACTTTATTTGAGCTTGGCATCTTATTAACAGTAGTAGGTGTGATTGTTACAGTTATGCTATCTATAAGTGGGGGTAGATCATGAATTTAATATTACTCCTTGTGATAGGATTTTTAGTGTTTATTGGAACTTATATGATTTTATCTATTAATTTAATTCGTATTGTTATTGGTATTTCTATTTATACACACGCCGGTAATTTAATTATTATGAGTATGGGGAAATATGGACCTCATATGTCTGAACCGCTAATTCAAGGTCATGCTCAAAACTTTGTTGATCCTTTATTACAAGCTATCGTTTTAACAGCTATTGTGATTGGATTTGGTATGACTGCGTTTTTATTGGTGTTAATATATAGAACTTACAGAGTAACTAAAGAGGATGAAATAAGTGCATTGAAAGGTGATGAAGATGATGAGTAATTTAATAATATTGCCTATGTTGTTGCCTTTTGTATGTGCTTTAATTTTAGTCTTCACTAAAAATAAAAATCGTATTTCGAAAATCCTATCCATTACAACTATGATTGTTAATACAATGATTTCAATTGCTTTACTTATTTATGTCGTTAATCATAAACCGATAACACTTGATTTTGGGGGATGGAAAGCACCTTTCGGCATTCAATTTCTAGGTGATTCACTGAGTCTGCTTATGGTGTCAGTATCATCTTTTGTTGTTACGCTAATAATGGCATACGGCTTTGGTAGAGGGGAGAAGCGAGTCAATCGATTTCACCTTCCTACATTTATTCTTTTATTAACAGTAGGTGTTATTGGTTCGTTTTTAACTTCTGATTTATTTAACCTATACGTGATGTTTGAAATTATGCTTCTTGCTTCGTTTGTACTTGTTACATTAGGACAATCTGTTGAACAATTACGTGCAGCGATAGTATATGTTGTTCTGAATATTTTAGGTTCGTGGTTGCTTTTATTAGGAATTGGCATGTTATATAAGACAGTCGGAACACTTAATTTCTCACATTTAGCGATGCGATTGAATCATATGGAAAATAACCAAACAATAACGATGATATCTTTAGTATTTCTAGTTGCTTTTAGTTCAAAGGCAGCACTAGTGATTTTCATGTGGTTACCTAAAGCATATGCAGTGCTTAATACGGAACTTGCCGCGTTATTTGCAGCATTGATGACAAAAGTTGGAGCTTATGCGCTTATTCGTTTTTTTACTTTACTATTCGACCATCATCCAAGCGTCACGCATACATTGCTCGTGTTTATGGCTTGTATCACAATGATTATCGGTGCATTTGGTGTCATCGCTTACAAAGATATTAAGAAAATTGCGGCTTATCAAGTTATTTTGTCTATTGGATTCATTATTTTAGGTTTAGGTTCTCATACTATATCAGGTGTAAATGGTGCTATCTTCTATTTAGCGAATGATATTATCGTTAAGACATTATTGTTTTTTGTAATTGGTAGTCTTGTTTATATGTCAGGCTATCGAAATTATCAGTATTTAAGTGGACTGGCAAAAAGAGAACCATTCTTTGGTGTTGCATTTGTCGTGGTAATTTTTGCTATAGGTGGCGTACCTCCTTTTAGTGGCTTTCCGGGTAAAGTCTTAATATTCCAAGGGGCTATTACAAATGGTAATTATATTGGTTTAGCACTTATGATTGTGACAAGTTTAATTGCTATGTATAGTCTTTTTAGAGTGATGTTTATAATGTATTTTGGTGATGCTGACGGAGAACAAGTACAATTTAGACCACTACCTATTTATCGTAAAGGTTTACTTAGTGTTTTAGTTGTAGTGGTATTAGCGATGGGTATTGCAGCCCCTGTTGTTCTGAAAGTAACAGAGGATGCAACAAATCTTAATATGAAAGAAGATGTCTTTCAAAAGAATGTAAATACACATTTGAAGGAGGTTAATCATAAGTGAAGCAAGTTGTATTAAATATTGTTATCGCGTTCCTTTGGGTACTCTTTCAAGATGAAGATGAATTTAAATTTACAACCTTCTTTGCTGGATTTTTAATTGGTTTAATTGTGATTTATATTCTGCATCGCTTTTTTGGTGAAGAATTTTATTTGAAAAAGATATGGGTGGCTATTAAATTTTTAGCTGTATACCTATACCAGCTTATTACTTCTAGTATAAGTACCATAAATTACATCTTATTTAAGACGAATGAAGTTAATCCAGGTTTACTCACATATGAAACTTCATTAAAAAGTAATTGGGCTATTACTTTTTTAACGATTTTAATTATTATTACTCCAGGATCGACAGTTATTCGAATTTCTAAAAATACTAATAAATTTTTTATTCACAGTATTGATGTGTCAGAAAAAGATAAAGAAAATCTTCTAAAAAGTATTAAGCAGTATGAGGATTTAATTTTGGAGGTGACACGATGATTGAAATGTTCACTCAAATATTTATTATAAGTGCATTAGTGATTTTTGGTATGGCACTACTTGTTTGTCTAGTCAGATTAATTAAAGGTCCCACTACTGCTGATAGAGTTGTATCATTTGATGCCTCGAGTGCTGTTGTTATGTCTATTGTTGGTGTGATGAGCGTTATTTTTAACTCAGTGTCTTATTTAGATTCAATCATGTTAATTGCAATTATTTCGTTTGTCAGTTCGGTCTCAATTTCAAGATTCATCGGGGAAGGACGTGTCTTCAATGGAAATCATAAAAGACATCGTTAGTCTTATTGCTTCGATACTTATTTTCTTAGGAAGTATTATTGCATTAATTAGTGCAATAGGGATTGTAAAATTTCAAGATGTCTTTCTAAGAAGTCACGCCTCAACGAAAAGTTCTACATTGTCAGTATTACTAACTGTAGTTGGTGTACTGATCTATTTTATTGTGAATTCAGGTTTTTTCAGTGTCAGATTATTATTATCACTAGTTTTTATCAATCTTACATCTCCGGTTGGAATGCATTTGATAAGTAGAGCGGCCTACCGTAATGGTGCATATATGTACAGGAAAGACGATGCATCTAGACAATCTACTATCTTATTAAGCCAAAAAGAGTTTAATACGCCAGAAGAATTAAAAAAACGTGCAAAACTACGAGAAGAAAGACGAGAAAAATTATACTATAAAGAAAAAGAATATATTAATAAAATGGACGATTGATTGTTTAAGCTTTTAAACTACTAGCATATAAAAGATATATCTTTTATATGCTAGTAGTTTTTTGTATATCTGAGGTGAAGATATTAATGATATAAAAGCTATTTATTTAAGAATCTGGTTAATAAATGATAAAATTGTAAACAAGAATAATTGTGAATGACAGTTGTCACTAATTTTTTCAATGAAATTACACATAAGCATTTTCTCGTTCGAAGAAGCGAGCTTCATAAGTTAATTTAAATGTTCATGTTTGATTTCACTGATAAAGAAAATAATTGAGTTTTGAATAGTATATTTGTGGCATGATTGAGTGTTAATAGTTATGTCCTTACAGGAATGACTCTATTGTTATTATTTCACTTCTTCAGTGTTGCAGTAGATAACCTTGCAACTTTTTATTGTTTTGATGACTAAATTTGCAATTAAAAATTAATAAAGAGGTGAAAGTGTGGAGATATTTGAAACTCTACTCATATTTGTCGCACTAGTTATTGTGAGCTCCTTTGTACATACTTTCATACCTAAAGTACCTCTTGCATTTATCCAAATTTTCCTTGGGATGATTTTATACCTCACTCCCATTCCAGTTGAATTCAATTTTGATTCTGAATTATTTATGGTTACATTGATTGCACCACTACTATTCGTTGAGGGTGTTAATGTTTCAAGAGTACATTTAAGGAAGTATATCAAACCTGTTATGATGATGGCTCTAGGTCTTGTCATAACTACCGTTATAGGCGTAGGATTGTTTATTCATTGGATTTGGCCTGAATTACCTATAGGTGCTGCTTTCGCAATTGCGGCTATACTTTGTCCTACAGACGCTGTTGCGGTACAAGCAATCACGAAAGGTAAGGTTTTACCAAAAGGTTCAATGACCATTCTTGAAGGTGAATCTTTACTTAATGATGCTGCAGGTATCATTTCATTTAAAATTGCCGTAGGTGTATTGATTACTGGAACTTTTTCCATTTTTGATGCGATTCAACAATTTTTGATTGCCTCTATTGGAGGTGCTATTGTTGGTCTAATTATAGGCATGGCTTTAGTGAGATTTCGTTTAACATTAATGAGACGTGGCATTGAGAACATTAACATGTTTACATTTATACAATTGCTGACGCCGTTTGTCACTTATTTGATTGCTGAATTATTCCATGCATCAGGGATTATTGCAGCAGTAGTTGCGGGACTCGTGCATGGATTTGAACGTGACCGTATAGCTCAAACGAGAACACAATTACAGATGAGCTATAATCACACATGGAGTATTTTAGGCTACGTTTTAAATGGTTTTGTGTTTTCAATCTTAGGTTTTTTAGTACCTGAGGTAATAGTGAAAATTATTAAAACTGAACCGCATAATTTATTATTCTTAATCGTCATCACATTGCTAGTCGCTCTTGCGGTGTATCTCTTTAGATTTGTGTGGGTATATGTACTTTATCCTTATTTCTATTTATCTGTCAGTCCATTCCAAAAAATGATTTCTAAAAATGATGAAGATAAAGTTACTGAGAGTAAACCTAAGCGTAGCTTATATGCACTAATCATGACTCTATGTGGTGTACATGGAACCATTTCACTCGCAATCGCCTTAACCTTGCCATATTTATTAGCAAATCATGAAACATTTGCTTATCGAAATGATTTATTATTTATTGCTTCCGGAATGGTAATATTAAGTTTAATTATTGCACAAGTCATTCTGCCTTTAGTAACGCCTGATAGCCCTGAAGTGAAGATAGGTAATATGTCATTTAAAGAGGCGAGAATCTACATTTTAGAACATGTTATCGATTACCTAAATCAAAAATCGACGTTTGAAACGAGTTACCGTTATGGAAACGTCATTAAAGATTACCACGATAAACTCACATTTTTAAAAACGGTTGAAAAGGAAGATGAAAACTCCAAAGAACTAGAACGACTTCAAAAGATTGCATTTAACGTAGAAACAAAAACGCTAGAGAAATTGGTTGATGATGGCGAAATTACTGAGAGTGTTCTTGAAAACTATATGCGTTACGCTGAACGAACAGAAGTGTATAAACAAGCTTCGTTATTAAGACGAATTATTGTTGGTTTAAGAGGAATGCTATTGAAACGTCGTGTAAAAACAAAAATTAATTCGGCATCATCTCTTAGTGTTACTGATAACTTATTAGAATTGGGTAAAATCAATAAGCTTGTTCATTATAACGTCGTAAGTCGTTTAGCCAAAGAAGCTACTACTGATAATAAACTAGAAGTAGGTATGATTTGCGATGGATATCTGATGAGAATAGATAACTTAACACCAAACAATTTCTTTAATTCCAGACATGAAGATACACTTACCAAAATTAAATTAAATGCTTTAAGAGAACAACGTCGTATTCTAAGAGAACTAATTGAAAATGATGAGATAACAGAAGGTACTGCATTAAAATTAAGAGAATCCATTAATTATGATGAAATGGTAATTGTAGATAGTATGACATAATGAATAAAAAATAATATATAAGCAAAGCTTCCAAATGACTTCTTAAACTAAAGTTGATTTGGAAGCTTTTCTCATTTTAAAGGAAATGGTTGTTTAGAATATATTGCTCGGTTAAACATATTTGTATAGATCGTATTCATGTAGTTTAAAATTTTATTTAAAATGAAAAAGTTGCACTAATATCAACTGATTAGTGCAACTAACGTCTCCATGGGGAGGATAATGGATACCACGGAGATAACTGAGTGATTATTTGTGGCTTTAGTAACTATTCAAAAATTGAATAGAGCTTATAAATACTAATTACTATATAATGACACAAGTAATTAGATATTCATTGTATATACATTATTCACATTTATCGCTCAAAAATATGAAGTAATGTATTGGTACATCATCATTATTTAAAGCACCATTTACGGAGAGGGTGGGGCTTCAGTTTATTTATGATAATGCACAGCTAACTAATACCACCATATCGTGTGTAAAAGATGTTGTTTATATTATAGGAGGGTAATATAAAACCACACGATATGGGACTACTAGTTATATAGTATGATGAGTATAAAGGAGTAATCCTCTGCTCAAAATTTTTCAATATAATGGCAGACGATGACTGAGTTGAAAGTTGGCTTATAATAAGTTGCTTCAACTAAAGTCTTCGTTGCCATTAGCGACCGAATTCAAAACGAATCCGGTCTTATTAACATATCATTTAGGGCTATTTTTACCATGTTATTTCATACTACCATGTATTGTATCAATATTAGATTTCATCATTTTATAGTATGAGTCACCTTTAGTACCTTCCTTACCTATAGAGTCGGTAAATACTTCACCATAAATATCTTTCTTAGTTTCTTCTGATAAACTTTGCATAGCTTTTTTATCTACGCTTGTTTCGACTAATAAATGTTTTAAATGATTATCTTTAACAAATTTAATGGCTTGTTTCATTTGACCAGGTGTACCTTGTTTTTCTGTGTTTATCTCCCAAATATAACCTGGTTTAACATCGAATTGTTGAGCAAAATATTTAAATGCACCTTCACTTGTCATCATGGCACGTTGATTTTTGGGTATGTCATCAAATTTATTTTTACTATCTTTATTAAGTTCTTCTAATTTTGATATATATGCATTCCCTTGTTTTTCATATGTAGACTTATCTTTTTTATCATGATGTTCTAGTGATTTTTGTATTGTTTTTACGTATTTAATTCCATTCTCTAAACTTAACCATGCATGTGGATCTTGTTTGTTTTTGTTACCTTCCTCACCATTTAAGTATATTGGTTTAACATTATTTGATGCTGCTATCACATTTTTATCTTTTGTTGTTTTTCCTGCTTGGTCAAGTGCTTTTTCAAACCAACCATTTCCAGTTTCTAGGTTTAAACCGTTATAAAATACAACGTCAGCATCTGTTAATGCTTTAATATCTTTAGGTTTAACCTCATATTCATGTGGGTCTTGTCCTACTGGAACGATGCTATGAACATCGACCTTATTTCCACCGACACGTTTAACCATGTCATAGAGAATAGAGTTTGTAGTTACAACTTTTAATTTTCCTTCATGTGAGTGATGTTCATGGTTACTGTGATTCCCACATGCGGCAAGGATAATTAAAAATGCTATTGCTAAAGCGAGAATTTTTTTCACGTTAAAGCGCTCCTTTTTTGTTTATTTTTAATTCTAGTAATTGATAGCGTTACAATATAAATCATAAAGGTACAGATTACAATAGTTGCTCCACTTGGAATATTATATATATAACTAAAATATAGACCGATAATCGAACTTATCACGCTGATTATGCTTGCAATTACCATCATGGCATAAAGTTGTTTACTGATTAAAAAAGCTGTAGAAGCTGGAGTGATTAGTAAAGCAACTACAAGGATAATTCCAACTGTTTGTATGCTCGCAACTGTTACAAGTGCGAGTAATAACATGACAAAGTAGTGAATTAATGTTGTGTTCAGCCCGCTCATACGACTAAAAGTTGCATCAAATGTTGAAATCATTAAAGGTCTATAAAAGATAATAATAAGTAAAATAACCAGTACAGTAATGACAATTGTTGTCCAAAATGATTGATGTGTAATTGCTAATAAATTGCCAAATAAAATGTGATATAAATCTGTTGTACTATTGATTAAACTAATAATTATGACGCCAGATGCTAGGAATGCAGTGAAACTTATTCCTATTGCAGCATCTGGTTTTGTTTTACTGTTTGAAGTAATAAAACCAATAAACAAACTTGCAAGCATTCCTGTTACAAGTGCCCCGATAAACATTGGAATATTAAATAAGAAAGATAAAGCAACACCTGGTAAAACAGCATGACTCATGGCATCACCCATTAAAGAAAGACCACGTAAAACAATAATGCTACCCATCGTTCCACATACAATCCCAACTAAAATAGATGTGATTAATGCACGATTTAAAAATTGATAACTAAGCAAATGGTTAATGAAATCTAACATCTAATTCGTACTCCCTTGTGAGGATAGTGTTAAAAGCGAATCATCTTTGTAATTAATGAAAGTTGCATTTAATCGTTCAGATGATAATGCTTCTTTTGTTGGCCCTAAAAACTGCAACGATTGATTTAATAATAAAATGCGGTCAAAATATTGATCTGCTTTTGATAAGTCATGATGAACAATTAAAATCAATTTACCCATATGTCTTAAATGTTTAATTTTCTTCATAATAAGTTGTTCGCTATAAATGTCGATGCCAACAAAAGGTTCGTCTAAACAATAAATATCACTATTACTCATAAGTGCTCTTGCAACAAGAACACGTTGCAATTGTCCACCACTTAATTCTGCAATTTGTCGATGGCGTATATGGTCGAGTTCTAAATCATTAAGTAATTGGTTAAGTTTCGTTTTTTCAACTACACTCGCTTTTTTAAACCATCCAATGTCTTCATAACATCCTGATAGTATCACTTGATCCACTTTTATAGGAAAATCTAAATCGATATGAGCTTTTTGTGGGATATATGTAATATATCTAAGTTGTGTATGTATAGGGTGATCATATAATGTATGTTTACCGGTCGCTTTAAACTCTCCGATAAATGCTTTGAGAAGAGATGATTTACCGGCACCATTAGGTCCTACAATACCAATGATTTCACCATTTATAGGTAATGAGAATGTAATATCTTTAAGAATGTGCTTTTTTCCCAAAAATAAATTCAAATGATTCACTTCGAGCAATAATTAAAACCTCCTAATAAAAAGTTTAGGTTAACCTAATTTATTTTATAATATACTCTAAAGTTTTAACATGTCAAGTTAATTCATGGTACAATAAAGTGAATGTGTGAGGTGAAACGATGTTAACTGAAGAAAAAGAGGATTATTTGAAAGCAATTTTGACTAATGATGGCGACGTGTCCTTTGTATCAAATAAAAAACTATCGCAATTTTTAAATATCAAACCACCATCAGTAAGTGAAATGGTAGGGCGTTTAGAAAAGGAAGGCTATGTTGAAACAAAACATTATAAAGGTGCCCGTTTAACTGAAGAAGGGTTAAAGCAAACGTTAGACATCATAAAACGACATCGATTACTAGAATTATTTTTAATAGAAATTTTACAATATAATTGGGAAGAGGTTCATCAAGAAGCTGAAATACTTGAACATCGGATATCAGATTTATTTGTAGAACGTTTAGATAAGATTTTAAATTTTCCGAAAACATGCCCTCATGGAGGCGTCATTCCTAGAGGTGATCAATATAAAGAAATTTTTACTACGTCAATTCTTAATTTTGAACCTGGAGAACGTGTTACTGTACGACGAGTTCGTGATAAGACAGAGTTGTTAGTTTACTTATCAAGTAAGGATATTTATATTGGAAATACAGTTGAAATTGTATCCAAAGATGATACCAATAAGGTTATTATTCTTAAGAGGAATGATATTGTAACAATTTTAAGCTATGAAAATGCGATGAATATTTTTGCAGAAAAATAAACGATAAAAAGAGCCTAGGATTAATTTCCTAGGCATTTTTAAGATATTGGCATTTAGTGAAAGGATTTAAAGTGTGTTTGTAATAAGCGTTTTAAGTTACTGTCTCTTAGTTAGAATGTGCTTACTAATTCAATGTACATGATGATAAAATCTATTTATCGTATTTATAGTATTGTGTATTTGATTAATAAATACACAGTATAGAGATTGAATAATATCCACACTAAACTAAAGATAAAGGTGGGTACTCGAGTAACTTCCGTTAAAGCACTGCCATCCCAAGAAGGTTTAGGTCGTTGAAAGGTAAGACGAAAAATCGTCCATGAGGATTGTAATATTTCACCTAAAAGTACGCCTAAAATAAAATGGTAACTTAATGTGACAATGTCGTAAATAAACCATTGATGGTCTTGTTTAAATACTAAATAGAGTAAACTTGAGATGAGTATAATGACAATCAAAGGTGATAGTTTACGGGAAGTAATAAAGAAATAATATATAAAAATAAATAAATATATAGTAATAAATATACTTGGATATTGATAGTGAATAGATACCAATCCAGTTAAAAACATCAATGGTGGCATAAGATACCCGCCTATAGTTGTAATAAACTGACCTAAGTATCCTTTAGATTGTGTAATCGCATAGCCTTGTTGTGAAGTGACTTTTCTTTCTCTAGGGCTTGTCACAATGACAAGATCTTTGGCCTTTCCACCAGCGAGTTTGTTAAATAAGACGTGGCCAAATTCGTGTGTAAGTACCGGTATATAATTTAAATAAATATCTAAGAAAGCGTTAACACCTTTATTTCTATAATAGTGGATGATGACGTAAAGCAGTCCAATAACTAAAATAAGATAGATATTTAATTGGATAGTTGTAGTAATAAAATTTTGTAAATAAATCATGAGTGAACCTCGTATTTTTTAAGTTAAAATCATCTTTATTTAATTATATATAAAAATACTGTGGATATCCTTTAGACTTTAGATGTAAATGATTAGAAAATATTTTTTGTTTAAATTTTCATGTGTTAAAATAATTTATGCATTTTAAACGTGTTGTAAAGTGGGGATTGAATATGTATCAAAACCAAAGAATAAAAGATAAAATTAACATATTAGGTGTAAATTTTGATAATACTACAATGCTGGAAATGGTAGAAAATATTAAACAATTCATATCTAGCAATACAGATGATAATTTATTTATAGTGACTGCTAATCCTGAAATCGTGGATTATGCAACTGAACATGAGCTATATAGAAATTTAATTAATCAAGCTGATTATGTAGTTCCAGATGGTACAGGAATAATAAAAGCTTCAAAGCGATTAAAACAGCCCTTAAAACGGCGTGTGCCAGGAATAGAACTTCTTGAAGAATGTCTGAAAATAGCACATGTCAGCCATCAGCGCGTATATCTGCTTGGATCTAAAAATGAAATTGTTGAGTCAGCAGAGAAAAAGCTTCAATCTCAATACCCTAATATCCACTTTGCACATCATCATGGCTATATTCATCTAGAAGATGAAACAGTCATAAAACGTATAACAAGTTTTAATCCCGATTACATTTTTGTAGGAATGGGATTTCCAAAGCAAGAACAATGGATTCAAAAGCATAAGGACAAGTTTAAGCACACTGTAATGATGGGCGTAGGTGGATCGTTTGAAGTATTCAGTGGCTCAAAGAAAAGAGCACCTCAAATATTTAGAAAGTTAAATATTGAGTGGGTATATCGTGTACTTATTGATTGGAAACGCATTGGGAGAATGATAAGTATTCCTAAATTTATGTTAAAGGTAGCAATACAAAAATATAAAATGAAATCAAAATAAGAGTAGAAAAGGGAGGCAATCAATTCGGATGAATTTTATTGCACTCCCTTAATGTTTAAGTTTTACTTTCTTCAAATTTATTTTACGACAAAACGTGACTCATCTAATTTATTTCTAAATTCCTTTTGTTCTGCTTTAGATTTTTTCTTAAAAGTTTTAAGAAACGCCTCATAATCAGGTAATACTTCTTCAAGTTCGCCGAATTCTTTTAGTTTACCGCCCTCAATCCAAGCGATTTTTGTACAAAATTCACGCACTTGTCTAATATTATGACTAACAAAAAATATTGTTTTTTTAGCCGCTTTAAATTCATAAATTTTATCTAAACATTTTTGAGTAAATGTTTGATCGCCTACTGATAATGCTTCGTCAATAACTAATATGTCAGGATTAACAGTAATATTAATTGAAAATCCAAGTTTTGCACGCATACCACTTGAATATTTTTTAACAGGTTGATAAATAAATTCGCCGAGTTCACTAAATTCTATAATTTCCGGCATTAATTTTTTAATTTCTTTCCTTTTAAAGCCCATGCAGAGCATTTTAAATTCAATATTTTCTACACCTGTCAATTGTCCATTTAGTCCTGCATTAATAGCGATGACACTCACATCACCATGTCTCGTTATTTCACCGGAACTTGGTGAAATAGAGCCACCAATCATATTACTTAAAGTAGACTTACCTGAACCGTTGATGCCGACTAAGCCTATCACATCTCCCTCATGCGCTGTTAAACTTACGTTATCCAGAGCGTAAAATGTTTTATTTTTGTTTTTAGGTATTAATGCATCTTTAATTCTATCTTTATTATTTCTATAGATACGGTATTCTTTTGTTAAATTTTCAATATTTACCGAAACGCTCATTTTTGTACCTTCCTTATAAACATTTATATAGATTATAATATACAACACATCAGTTGTTAAATTTATTAACCTAGTGTAAAGTGAATAGAAGATTTTGTTGAAAATAAATTTAACACAGTGAGTTAAGAAAGTGATTCATTTTCTAAAATTCAATCTTACACGAAATTTCTAACAATTTTTAACTGAATTGATTGTATAATATAATGAGCTTATGATAAACAGTTAAATGTTATTATTTAAGAATGGACTCAATGAATCAAATTAAAGAGAAACTATTAATGATTTACAATAGATAGATAATCTATTATAGGAGAAAGCGTGGTTAAGTTTAATGTTCGCAGTTGGAACGGTTTTAAAAGAACATATTAAAAACTTCTATTTAATTCAAAGACTAGCACAATTCCAAATTAAAATTACCAATCATAATAACTATCTAGGTATTGCATGGGAAGTGTTGAACCCTGCTTTACAAATCATGGTGTATTGGCTTGTTTTTGGTTTAGGAATTAGAAGCAATGCACCTATACACGGCATTCCGTTTGTATTTTGGTTGTTAGTTGGTATAAGTATGTGGTTCTTTATTAATCAAGGTGTCTTAGAAGGAACTAAATCAATCTCACAGAAATTCAATCAAGTGGCAAAGATGAATTTCCCACTCTCAATCATTCCTACTTATATTGTAACAAGTAGGTTCTATGGTCATTTAGGATTATTAGCAATTATTATAATAGCTTGTATGTTCAATGGAATTATCCCTTCAATTCACATTGTACAATTACTTATATATGTACCTTTTGCATATTTGCTAACATCGTCGGTGGCACTTTTAACATCCACTTTGGGGATTTTAATTAGAGATACGCAGATGATTATGCAAGCATTAATGAGAATATTGTTTTATATGTCTCCAATTTTATGGGTGCCAAAAAATCACGGCGTAAGTGGTTTGATTCATCAAATTATGTTATTTAATCCAGTATATTTTATCGCAGAATCATACCGAGCAGCGATATTGTTCCATCAATGGTATTTCATAGATCATTGGAAGTTAATGCTATATAACGTTATTATCATTCTCTTATTCTTTATAGTAGGTTCTATTTTACATAGACGCTATAGAGATCACTTTGCGGACTTCTTGTAAAAGTGTCAATCAAGAGGGTTCTATTAACGATTTACCATAAAACGAATTAATATTTAACTTATTATCAAAGATTTAGTTTATTTATTAAAAGAAATTATAATAATTGTTTGTTAGAAATATTTCAAATTTAATATACGCTATATTGACGTTATGAGGTAGGACAATGGATTCAAGATGAATTCGTAGTCCTACTTTTTTAATAATATCGAGATTTCTAGTAGAATTTTTGAGTGAATTAAAAATTATTTGCTTTTATTTTCTTTGAAAGTAAGTATCGTTTATAATTTGATATAATGATTGGAAATTTAAAGATGGTGAAAAAATGAGATTGATAATTAAAAAGATTTATATCATAGCTATTGTGCTTTTAAATATGATTTTTAAACCGTTTAATGTAAATTCGAAGCACATTGTGATAATGATGACCTTTAAGCAAGATATATTGCCTATTATAGAGGCATTATGTCGTGAAGGATACCATGTGACGGTTATAGGTAAAAAAATATATCAGAAAGATATTAATAACATTAATCATGCATATTTTATACCTGCCGGAAATAAATATATTATGAGACATATGAAAGTATTAAGTAAAGCAAAGGTTATTATTTTAGATACGTATTATTTAATGATGGGTGGTTATCAGAAGAAAAAAGGGCAAACTGTTATTCAAACATGGCATGCTGCTGGTGCGCTTAAAAATTTTGGCTTAACTGATCATCAAGTTGATTTAAAAAATAAGGCTATGGTAAGACAATACAAAAAAGTTTATGATGCTACCGATTATTATTTGGTAGGTGGGGAGAAAATGGCTCAATGTTTTATACAATCGTTTGATGCATCTCCATCGCAAATGTTAAAGTTTGGACTTCCAAGACTGACCCAATACTTTAGAAGCAATCTTAAGTTAGAACAACAACGATTAAAAAAGAAATATCATATTACAAATAAACTCGCAGTATATGTTCCGACTTATAGAGAAGGTCAAGTAGCACAACGTACTATTGATAAAGAAAACTTTGAACGGCACTTGCCGAATTATACGTTATTGAGTCATTTGCATCCTTCGACTGTTGATTGTCAAACTTCTCATTCAATCGACGTTACTTCATTGTTAATTATGGCGGATATTATTATAAGTGATTATAGCTCATTACCTATTGAAGCAAGCGCACTTAATAAACCGACACTTATTTATAATTATGATGAACAGCAATATGAAAAAGTAAGAGGATTGAATGAATTTTATTATGCTATTCCAGAACGATACAAAATGAGTAATGAAGAGTCAATTATACAAGCGATACAGGATAACGATGAGCAATTTCAATCTTTATTTAATGATTGGCATCAATATAACTCAAAAGATAGTCTTAACCAGTTAGTTCATTTTATTAATAAGTTGGTGAAATAATGAAATTAGCAATAATTATTCCAGTGTATAACGCTGAAGAAACGATTAAACGTGCTATACTCTCAGTTGATACTAGTGTGCCTTATGAGATTATTTGTATCAATGATGGTTCAACTGATCAAACACAACATGTACTTACAGAATTACAACAAAAACATCCACACATTAAAGTCATTCATCAGAGTAATCAAGGAGCAGCTCGAAGTAGAAATGTTGGCTTAGAAGCTATGTCTGAAGATGTTGATGCATTTTTATTTTTAGACGCAGATGATGAGTTTTTACCTAGTAGGATTGATTTAATGGTGAATGCTTTTAATAAAAACAAAGAAACCGATGTTGTTATCGGTCAAATGGCAAGAGATGTTAACGGCGAATGGCAAGTCATTTCGACCCATCAATCTATGGTAAAAGATGCGATTGTCACACTTGATCGTAAACCGGATATTTTACAATCGATAGGACCTGGAGCAAAATTATTTAGCTCGAAGTATGCTGGATTACGTTTTGATGAAGATGTCGTTTTCTGTGAAGAGCATACCTTTATTGTCAAAGCGTTCTCTAAAGCGCGAGATATTCAACTTATACCTAACATTGTATATGGCTATAATGAGAGAGAAGGATCAGTAACAGCGCAACGTGCTGATACATTCTTACCTTATATGAGTGATGCGTTAAAAGTTCGTCAACGCGTGATGGAATTACTATTATTATTAGACGAAAAAATCTACTATAGTTATCGAATGGATAACCTCATAGTAAGTTACTTAATACAGGCACATTTAAAGAAAAATAACAAAATAACGCAATCTTTGCTTGAAAGTGTTATAGAGTATATGAAAGCTATGCAGCATACACATTACTCGGGAGAGGCTATGTTTCGAATTGTTAGAGCTGTTGAACAGAGTGCAACACATTGGACAAAGCCTTTATACTTACAATGGAAAAAGGCACTTAGTGAGGTTGGAATTGGCAGACCAGGCTTAATTCGTTTTAAACTTCAAGTTATACCTAAAAAGATATCCTTTTCTGGTAAAGAATCACTAAAAAGAATTTTTAAAAAATAACTTTTCTTTGAAGTAAGTTTTAAATTTATTTATGTTTAGTATCTAATATAGTATTAATGGCATGGTCAAAATATTTATGATACATTAAGATTATAAATTTTTATTAAATTTTTAGTTAAGGAGAATTTCGTATCATGAAAAGAGTCATTACTTATGGTACATATGACTTGCTTCATTATGGTCATATTGAATTACTTAGAAGAGCTCGTGAGATGGGGGATTATCTTATCGTTGCGCTTTCTACTGATGAATTCAACCAAATCAAAAACAAAAAATCATATTATGATTATGAACAACGTAAGATGATGTTAGAGTCTATTAGATACGTAGACTTAGTTATCCCTGAAGAAGGATGGGGACAGAAAGAAAAAGATGTTGATCGTTTTGATGTTGATGTATTTGTGATGGGTCATGATTGGGAAGGGGAGTTTGACTTCCTTAAAGATAAGTGTG
This sequence comes from Staphylococcus sp. HMSC063F05, assembly GCF_001837075.1. NCBI lineage: Bacteria > Bacillati > Bacillota > Bacilli > Caryophanales > Staphylococcaceae > Staphylococcus > Staphylococcus sp. HMSC063F05. Next base: position 64,752 of record NZ_KV831317.1, on the reverse strand, counting down.
AAGTCATTTATCTTAACCGCACAGAAGGTATCTCAACTACCAAAATCAAGCAAGAATTATACGGAAAAGATACAAAATAACTAAGAGTATTTATGACACTATTGAACATTTAATCTTGAAAATAGAGATAAGAAAGAATTGTTCTTTAAATCAATGTGACTAGAGTTGGAAAAGGTTGATATAAACTTATTTTTATCTAGTCATCGATTGTCAATATGTAAATGAAACCTGAGATAATGGTAGATGTCTCAGGTTTTATATTTAAAATCAAACATTCTGTAATTCGAGATGCCTATATATTATTTAATAAAGGTGAAGACATAAATCTATAAGAACAGCAGTAAGATATTATTTAATGAGAAAATATCTTGCTGCTTTTTTCTATTTTGATAATTTATTAACCTCGTCTTTCACGAATGTGTGGGTGTAAATGCATTGTATTTGGTGGATGCTACTATTCAAAAGTTTTATGGCAAAGATTATGTTTTAAGGTGTGGTTTGACAGCTATTATATTACGAATAGAAATTCTTTTAGAATACATCAATCGACAGTTTATTTTGTATCAATAAAGTCATAAAACATTTACATGATAGTGAGTTTGATAAATTGAATCACCATATTGATGTCACGTATTATCATTTTTAAATATTGTTAAATTTTATCACATATATTTTAATATTTTTAGATTTTGTGTGCAGCTGATTCGGATAAAATCGATTATTCGTAGAAATGTTGTATCATAGTAAATATTTCGTTAGTGTTTTTTTAACACAGAAAGGTGACAGAAAATAAAAATAGATGACGTGCAATTTTTTGTACTAATAAATAATCTTTTGCGTGTGTTCTGATAAAAAATGTTATAATATCAACTACGAAGAACATAGTTACGTACATGAGAAGTTGAATGTTAAAATTACATAGTTTGCAACATTTTGGGTGTCATATAAATTTGCTTAAAAGACTGATAAATAAGCAATCATTATATATCTTGTGATTTGGGATGAAATGAACTTTTACAAGATTAAGCAAGATCAAATATGAATATAAAGACGAGGTATAACTATGAAAGAACAAAACCCTTTGTTTTTCTTATTTAAAAGACTCTCATGGCCATATGGGTTAATCATTGCAGCGGTTATCATTACTTCGTTGGGAAGTTTAAGTGGTTTATTAGTACCATTATTCACCGGGCGTTTAGTTGATAAATTTTCCGTCAGTAGTATTAATTGGGGAATGATAGCTATATTTGGCTCGATTTTCTTAGTTAATGCATTGCTTAGCGGTATAGGCCTATATTTGTTAAGTAAAATTGGTGAAAAGATTATTTATGCGATTCGTTCATTATTGTGGGAACATATTATTCAATTAAAAATGCCGTTCTTTGATAAAAATGAAAGTGGCCAATTAATGAGTCGTCTAACAGATGATACAAAAGTGATTAATGAATTTATTTCACAAAAGCTACCTAATTTATTGCCTTCTGTTTTAACTTTAATAGGTTCATTAGTCATGCTATTTATCATGGATTGGAAATTAACTTTATTAACATTTATTACTATTCCTGTATTTATTTTAATCATCGTTCCTTTGGGACGTGTGATGCAAAAAATATCTACCAATACGCAATCTGAAATTGCGAACTTCAGTGGATTATTAGGTAGAGTGCTTACCGAAATGCGTTTAGTTAAAGTATCTAATACTGAGCGTTTAGAGTTAGATAATGCGCATACAAATCTTAAAAAAATATATAGATTAGGATTAAAACAGGCTAAAATATCAGCAGTCGTACAGCCCATTTCTGGTGTTGTTATGCTATTAACTATTGCGATTATTTTAGGTTTTGGTGCATTAGAAATAGGTACTGGAGCAATTACTCCTGGAACACTTATAGCTATGATATTTTATGTAATCCAGTTATCTATGCCACTGATTAACTTATCGACACTAGTTACGGATTATAAAAAAGCTGTGGGTGCGAGCAGTCGTATATATGAAATTATGCAAGAGCCTATTGAACCTACTGAAGCTTTATCAGAATCTAAAGACGTTACGATCATCGACGGCGAATTAGTATTTGAGCACGTGGATTTTAAATATGACGTTAAAAAGATTTTGGAAGATGTGTCATTTAGTATTCCACAAGGTGAAGTGAGCGCGTTTGTAGGACCTTCTGGTTCAGGTAAAAGTACGATTTTTAATTTAATTGAGCGCATGTATGATATTGAACGTGGAGATATTAAATACGGTAATCAAAGTATTTTTGATATTCCACTTTCAAAGTGGCGCACAAAAATTGGTTATGTTATGCAATCTAATTCGATGATGAGTGGAACGATAAGAGATAATATTTTATATGGTATTAATAGAAAAGTTGATGATGAAGAGTTAATAGAGTATGCTAAACTAGCTAATTGTCATGATTTTATTATGCAGTTTGACGAAGGTTACGACACGATGGTTGGTGAGCGTGGACTCAAATTATCAGGTGGTCAACGACAAAGGATAGATATCGCTAGAAGTTTTGTTAAAAATCCTGATATTTTGTTATTAGACGAGGCGACAGCGAACCTAGATAGCGAAAGTGAATTGAAAATTCAAGAAGCACTTGAAACACTTATGGAAGGCAGAACTACTGTAGTCATTGCTCATCGACTTTCAACTATAAAAAAAGCTGGTCAAATTGTATTTATTGATAAAGGTGAAGTTACCGGTAAGGGAACGCATCATGAATTGATGGCAAGTCATGATAAATACAGACATTTTGTTACATCTCAAAAATTATCAGATTAATATTAACCACGCCCTAATTAATGAGTGGAAGGGCGTGGTTTTTTATATAAGTTTTGTAAAAATGTCATTTTAACCCTATTTTTCACGTGGTATAATAACTTTTGTAAGATTAAAAGAACTTTTGGGGTTTGCACAGAAATATAGTACGTAAAACAAACGCTTTCATTTTTTTGTTGTTCATCATTGTTCATCATTAACAAAATACATAGAATGACATATTGATAGTCTTACAGGATTGCATAATCAATGCATGAAAGTATAAAAATACATATAGGTAGGTGCCAAATGTTTTTATTAGTTAATATCATTGGATTATTTATTTTCCTAGGTATAGGAGTTATTTTCTCTAGAAATAGGAAGAATATACAATGGAAATCTATTTTTATTTTGGTTATTTTGAATTTGTTTTTAGCTTGGTTCTTTATATATTTTCCATGGGGAAGAGCAGGGGTTAAAGGAGCAGCTAACGGTATAGCATGGGTTATAGAATCCGCACATGAGGGTACCGGATTTGCATTTAAAAGCTTCACGTCTAATAAAATGATGGACATGGCGGTAAGCGCGCTCTTCCCTATTTTATTAGTTGTACCATTATTTGACATTCTTATGTACTTTAATATACTTCCAAAAATCATTGGCGGTATTGGTTGGGTACTTGCTAAAGTTACACGCCAACCTAAGTTTGAATCATTTTTTGGTGTTGAAATGATGTTCTTAGGTAATACTGAAGCTCTTGCAGTTTCTAGTGAACAACTTAAACGAATGAATGAAATGCGGGTACTAACTATTGCGATGATGTCTATGAGTTCAGTTTCAGGAGCAATTGTGGGCGCTTATGTGCAAATGATACCTGGAGAACTTGTATTGACGGCAATTCCACTTAATATTATTAACGCAATTATAGTTTCTTGTATTTTGAATCCTGTATCAGTTGAAGAACAAGAAGATGTCGTGTATAGCATTAAAGATCACCAAACTGAAAGACAACCATTTTTCTCATTTCTTGGAGATTCAGTTTTAGCAGCTGGAAAGCTTGTATTAATTATCATTGCATTTGTCATTAGCTTTGTAGCTTTGGCTGACTTAATTGATAGATTGATTCATTTAATCACACATCTTATTGCAAATGGTATTGGTGTCAAAGGTAGCTTTGGTCTTGATCAAATCTTAGGCGTTTTCATGTATCCATTTGCTTTACTATTAGGTTTACCGTTTAATGAAGCGTGGGAAGTAGCACAACAAATGGCGAAGAAAATTGTAACAAACGAATTTGTTGTGATGGGGGAAATTTCTAATCAAGTCAATGCGATGACGCCTCATCATAGAGCAGTTATATCAACATTTTTAGTTTCTTTTGCAAACTTTTCAACTATTGGAATGATTATAGGTACATTGAAAGGTATTGTTGATAAGAAAACGTCGGATTTCGTTTCCAAATATGTACCGATGATGTTGTTAGCAGGAATTTTAGTATCCTTACTTACTGCTGCATTTGTTGGATTATTTGCTTGGTAATTTACTTTTAAGATTTTTAATTAATATAGGCACGCTACTCATCCTATTTTGTAATTAGATGAGTCGTGTGCTTTTTAATTTTGTAGAAAGCTGACGAATTGATTTGCGAATCTCTAAAATGATAAAAACCAAGCATAAAAGTGAGGAGACACTTTTTATACTTGGCTTTTATGGGAAATGAATATTAATGTACTTGTAACGGTAAGGACTAGGTACTGTCACAGTACTTCGAGCAAAATTTGTTTTGTTACTATAAACAACACAAAGGAGATAACTTCTCTTTCAAGAAGTTAAAATTATTATAGCAGACCTAGGAGTATAAGTAAATTAAAAATTCAGAATATTTAAATTTATTCAAAATCAGATGTATTGAATTCCCACTTTAGTACGCTTAAGATGACATATATTTATAATTACGAATATATGATATGTGAATTTGTTTTTTTAAATCATATAGTTATTTGAAATTTTATTGTAGTAAGTAGTTATCTTATGCTAACATTTTAATAATTAAACAAAGTTTTAGGGGTGATTGAGTGAATAAAACTATCAGAGATATCATTTTAGTTATGATAGGTTCATTTATTTTCTCTGCAGGTATCAATGCATTTGTTATTTCAGGGAATTTGGGTGAGGGTGGTGTCACTGGTATAGCCATCGTATTATATTATGCTTTTCATATTTCACCGGGAATAACCAATTTCGTTTTAAATGCTATTTTAATTATTGTGGGTTATAAATATTTGAGTAAACGTAGTACATATTTAACAATTTTTGCTACAGTACTCATTTCAATCTTTCTAGGTTTAACTGAAACATGGCATGTAGAAACTGGGAATGTTGTGATTAATGCTGTGTTCGGTGGGACTTGTGTTGGTTTAGGAATTGGTATTATCGTTTTAGCAGGGGGAACAACCGCTGGAACGGTTATTCTTGCGAGAATTGTTAATAAATATTTAGATATTAGTACGCCTTACGCTTTGTTATTCTTTGACCTTATCGTTGTGCTTATTTCATTGACAGAAATTCCTTTAGTGAAGTGCTTAGTTACAGTTATGTCTTTATATATAGGTACAAAAGTGATGGAATTTGTTATAGAAGGATTAAATACTAAAAAGGCAATGACTATTATATCTAGTCGCCCTAATGAGGTAGCAAAAGCTATTGATCAGCAAGTTGGAAGAGGATTAACAATATTAAATGGACACGGTTATTACACTAGAGAAGAAAAAGATGTACTTTACGTAGTCATCTCTAAAACACAAGTATCTCGTGCTAAACGAATCATCAAAAATATTGACGAAAATGCCTTTTTAGTTATTCATGACGTTCGTGATGTATATGGTAATGGTTTTTTGTTAGATGAGTAAAATATCAATATATTATAAAGTTAAAAAGTTGTTAAAATGTAAGGCACTTTTTTAAATGAAGTCTAAAATGATTGCTTAGTTAAAGTCATTTTGGGCTTTTTATTATCATACTGTTCTCTACTTATTTATTAAGGACAGTACTACTCGCTTAATTTACTACTACTCATTTACGAATATAATATATAACCTAGTGAAAATAATTGTTAGTCATAATATAGAAGAGATGTTATAATAAAAACTGTGATAATGATTATCAATTACAAGTTTGTGACTGATAATGAGTGAATAACTTAATTAATAACAATGTTTTTACTATATATAAAGCAAGATTTTAGAGAATGAAAGTAGGGGAATTATTATGAGTCGTTTAAGTGGTGAACAAGTGAAAATTGGCTACGGTGATTCTACGATTATTAATAATTTGGATGTCGCAATTCCTGATGGAAAGGTTACTTCTATTATTGGACCTAACGGGTGTGGGAAATCAACTTTATTGAAAGCGTTATCTAGACTATTGTCAATTAAAGAAGGTAAAATTAATTTGGATGGTAAGAGTATTCATGCCACATCCACGAAAGAAATAGCTAAAAAAATAGCAATTTTACCACAATCACCAGAGGTCCCAGATGGACTTACTGTAGGAGAACTTGTTTCTTATGGGCGTTTTCCACATCAAAAAGGATTTGGTCGTTTAACTGCAGAAGATAAAAAAGAAATTGATTGGGCATTGTCAGTTACAGGTACAAGTGAATTTCGTCATCGTACTATAAATGATTTAAGTGGTGGACAAAGACAACGCGTGTGGATTGCAATGGCACTAGCCCAACGTACTGATATTATTTTCTTAGATGAACCTACAACTTATTTAGATATTTGTCATCAATTAGAAATATTAAATTTAGTCAAAAAGCTCAACGAAGAAGAAGGTTGCACTATTGTGATGGTTTTACATGACATTAATCAAGCAATTCGCTTCTCAGATCATCTCATTACGATGAAAGCTGGAGATATTGTTGCTACTGGTCAAACTGATGAAGTGTTAACTAAGGACATTTTAGAAAAGGTATTTAATATTGATGGTGTTTTAGATATAGATCCGAGAACAGGGAAACCAATTTTAGTTACTTACGATTTATTCTGTCAGACGTATTCGTGATTCAATGAATACAGTCTTATTGATAAGATATGATAATAAAAAATGCTCAAAATGATAATTGTTTTGAGCATTTTTTTATATCATAACCATAGTTTGAATAATTTTATCACGTGAACCACAATAATTTTTAAAGTTCACCATTTATACATTTATTATTGTTATAATAAGACGTATACATATAAAGAAAAGATGTTTGAAAATATATTGTAATTTTACGATACAAAACGTTGAGTATCATTTTTTAAATGAAATTTAAAGGTAATTATGGTATTATAATAATAATTGCTATATAAAATCTGGACAATAGGAGGACATTGCCATGCAACATCTTATAAAAAAACATGTATTGAATGGCGAGTTTGAACTAGTTAGACAGTTAATGTCCGAAACAGATTTTATGGAATTTGAAGAAGCATACATCTCTAGTGCTCATGAAGTAGAGAGTATGATGTTTTATACATGTATTCTAGATATGATTAAGGTAGAAGAATCATCAGAATTACATGATTTAGCATTCCTTTTACTTGTTTATCCTTTAAGTGAATATGAGGGCGCACTAGATTCAGCTTATTATCATGCAGATTCTTCCATAAAACTTACTGACGGAAATGAAGTGAAGAGTTTATTACAAATGTTATTGCTTCATGCTATTCCTGAGCCAGTTATTTCGGATAAAAAAGCGTTTGATGTCGCTAAACGAATTCTAAAACTCGATCCAAGTAATAATGTTGCACGAAATGTACTTAAAGATACAGCAAAACGTATGGATAATGTAGTTGTAGACATTAATGAATTGAACAATCAAAGAGATGCACGCTAAAAAATGAGTTATAGTCGCTCAAGTTTATTGAAACTTTTGCGACTATTTTTTTATACATGATTACGTTTGATTATACATTTTTATTTATATTGATTCCTGAAAAATCGTTTTCTAAAATGATTAAAAATACAGAATAGCTAAATTTATACATTTTTTTAGGGTTGCAATAAAAAGTCAGTACGTTATAATTCTCACTGTGCAACTCTAAGGAGGTAAATATTCACATGGGGCTGAATAAAGAAGCTATAAAAATTGGTTTTGCCTATGTCGGCATTGTTGTCGGCGCAGGATTTTCAACAGGACAAGAAGTGATGCAATTTTTCACACCATTTGGTTTATGGTCATATATTGGAGTGATTATCTCAGGATTTATACTTGGATTCATAGGAAGACAAGTAGCTAAGATAGGTACTGCATTTGAAGCGAAAAATCACGAGTCCACATTGCAATATGTGTTTGGAAAAAAATTTAGTAAAGTTTTTGATTATATTCTTGTCTTTTTCTTATTTGGTATAGCTGTCACTATGATAGCCGGATCAGGTTCTACTTTTGAGCAAAGTTTTGGAATTCCTACTTGGTTAGGCGCATTAATCATGACAGTTTTGATTTACTTAACATTATTATTAGATTTTAATAAAATTGTAAGAGCTTTAGGACTAGTTACACCATTTTTAATCATAATGGTTATTCTTATTGCTGTGTTTTACCTATTTACAGGTAGTATTTCATTAGGGGAAGTAAACAGTGCTATGCCTGAAACGAGTGCTTGGAAAGGTATCTTTTGGGGATTAGTATACGGCGGATTAGCCTTTGCTGTAGGATTTAGTACGATAGTAGCTATCGGCGGTGATGCGTCTAAGCGAAGAGTTTCAGGTGCAGGAGCAATGTTTGGTGGTGTGCTATACGCTATCCTACTTGCGTTAATTAACTTCTCGCTTCAAACAGAATATTCAAAAATTAAAGATGTGGCAATACCTACGCTTAACCTAGCGAAAGGTATACATCCATGGTTAGGTCTTGTACTCACAGTCATTATGTTAGCTGTGATGTACAACACGATTTTAGGTCTTTGTTATTCTTTTGCAGCGCGTTTCACAGAACCTTATAGTAAAAAATACCATATATTCATTATTATCATGATGGTGATGGCATTTATTTTAAGTTTCGTAGGATTCGCTGATTTAATCAATGTCTTATACAAATTTATGGGTATTGTCGGATTATTTATTGTAGTAGCAGTATTGATTAAATATTATAAACGTAAAAAAGATGATGAAGAGCATATCGCGTAATCATTGCTTCACACTTTTATGATTAAAAATGTTTATTTTAATCGTGAGAAGTTTAAGGTTAAAAAATACATGAACAAGTATATATGTTCATCCGAGTTGACTAAGTTAAAGATGCACGCTTATATTAAATAATTTTAAATTGAGTCAGCTTTGAGGGGTGGGACTTCGAATTCATCAAAATGGATTCTGTCCTACCCCTTTGTTTAATTATATCGATATTTGTTTTATTATATTAATAGCAAGACAAGTAGAGTAATTATTTGAAAGGGTTAGCCATGATGAAAGAAAAGCTAAAATGGATATGGATAACAACACTAATCATACTTGTTGTCTCACTTATATTGGCTTTTAATTTGAAGAGTCGTTATAACCATGTTCATGATAAACAGAAGAGCAAGACAAATGTTCAAATTAATAACAAAAATGTAAAATTATATAGAGATATCTCATATGGTAAAGGTATACCCAACAGCAAATTAGACATTATTACCCCAGCTGATATGAGCAATGATACGAAATTACCGGTAATTTTTTGGATGCATGGTGGAGGATTTATCGCTGGAGACAAACAATATAAAAATCAATTATTGTCAAAAGTTGCAGAACAAGGATATATCATTGTCAATGTAAATTATGCGTTAGCTCCGCAATATAAATATCCAACGCCGCTAGTACAACTCAATCAAGCTGTAAAGTTTATAAAAGAGAATAAGCATGAGTTACCTATTGATTTTGATCAAGTTGTTATTGGGGGAGACTCTGCTGGTGCTCAGTTAACTAGTCAATATGTAGCTATACAAACCAATGAAGACTTGAGAGATGAAATGCATTTTGAACAGCAGTTCAAGCCTTCACAAATAAAGGCTGCTGTATTTTTTGGTGGTTTTTATAATATGAAAACCGTTAAAGCAACAGAGTTTCCGAGAATACAATTATTTATGAAAAGTTATACTGGAACAAGTCATTGGGAAACAGATTTTAAAAACTTATCTCAAATGTCAACGCTCAATCAAGTGACTCACGAATACCCACCGACATTTCTTTCGGTTGGTGACGCTGATCCTTTTTACAGTCAAAATAAAGAATTTGCGCAAGGTTTGAAAACAGAAAATATTCCAGTAGATACATTATTCTATGATGGTTCGCACCACCTACATCATCAATATCAATTTCATCTAGATAAACCGGAATCAAAAGAGAATATCAAAAAAGTACTGCTATTTTTAAGTCGAAACACATCATCTTCTGGAGTGGAGAGTAACGAGTCATCACAAAATCAGCCAACTCAAAATACTAATGAAGTATCCTTATACCCTTTTGATTCTTAAGTTTATTAAACATGTATTTCAATGGATTCGTGCATTGAAGTACGTCATTGCGAGGAGTACTGTATATGTTCTGAGAATACGATTGTATAATTAAATACCATAACTACATTAAAGAGATTTCATTCAAATTCAATGTGCAATGACTATCAGCATCAAACAATCCCAAAGTCAGTTATCTTTGTAATTTCTGTAAGAAATTCTACTCTGAATTATTGATATAGTAAGCTTGACATAAATACATTTTTAATCCAGTCATCGACTGAAAGCATATTAAAATGCTCAAGACAATATTGTGCACCCCAAAAGCTAGACTAAATTTTAGCTTTTGAGGTGCGTTTTTATAATTAAACAGTATAAATTTGATTTTAAAATTAAAGTAATTTAAGAATAATTCAAAGATATACGAAGCGATGATGCAGTAGATTCATAATAAGTAAAGAATAAATAATCTTAAACTTATAAGTAGTAAAGATAATTTAAATACGCCTCAATATGAGAGACGTATGATGATATTATTTAATATTTTAAATATGTGGTAAAATTTATAGTGACATACTTAGTTAATTTAATATTTTAGCCATTACATATTCGTTATAATATTTTTGGTTTATAAAAAGCTTATCTTTAAGTTCACCTTCGATTTGAAAGCCCATGCCTTTAAACAATTCTATTGCGTTAATGTTTTCAGTAACAACCGTAGCTTCAATACGTCGAATATGATGATTTAAAGCCCATGCTTCAATTCTATTGATAAGTGCTTGTCCAATACCTTGATGTTGGTAATATTCTCTAACACCAAGGTACACCACAGCTTCGTGCTGTGTACGTTCATAGGTTTCAGTATTAACAAATACGTATCCAACAAGTTGCTCATCACTTTCAGCGACATATATTGCTTTGGTAGGTGAGGTGATGTATTTTTCTAAGTGTTGACTTGCGGAAGATATCGTTGGTGAATATTCACCTGGATTGTAGAATGTAAATTCTGATTCATCATATATTTGGCTTAATAGGCTGATAAAGTTTTCAACGTCTTTAATACTAATTTCACGAATGAGATGTGTCATATCAACACTCCTGTTTTGTTAAATCAATTGTCTTCCTTATTATAGTACACTTTACATAATTACGCTTGATATGAAATTATCTAAAAGAAAGTTTAGGAGTTGATATTTATGAAGCCTAAAGTATTGTTAGCAGGTGGCACCGGCTATATTGGTAGATATTTAAGTCGAGTCATTGAACATGATGCTCAATTATTTGCTTTATCTAAATATCCCAAACCTGACAAAGGATCTACGAATAAAATCACATGGTTAAAACGCGATATATATAATTATAAAGATATAGTTGAAGCTATGAAAGGTATAGACATTGCGGTATATTATTTAGATCCAACTAAACATTCTGCTAAATTAACACATGCAACAGCACGAGATTTAAACTTTATAGCGGCAGATAACTTTGGTAGAGCTGCATCAATAAATAAGCTGAAAAAGATTGTGTATATTCCGGGGAGCCGTCATGATAATGAAGCTATTGAACGTTTAGGCGCTTATGGCGTACCAGTTGATTGTACGGATGTTGAAGTGAAACGTCCTCATATTAACGTAGAATTACAAACAGCTAAATATGATGATGTTCGAACAGCGATGAAGATGATTTTACCAAAGAAATGGACGCTCAATCAACTTGTAGACTATTTTAGTAGGTGGTTAGATGAGACAAAAGGAACTTTTGTACATACTCAAAAACAAGATCATCACTACACCATTTACAATAGTAACATTAAAAGACCTTTAGCTATTTTCAAAATGGTTAATACAACAGAAGATATAATTACATTACATCTTGTTGATGGTAAATTGATGAAACCTAAATCAAAGAAGCAAGCAAAATTAGAATTTAGACTTCTTAAAGGAACACGTTTAATTATGGTTCATTTATACGATTATATCCCTAGATTATTTTGGCCAATTTACTATTTCATACAAGCACCGATTCAAGGACTTCTTATGAGAGGTTTTGAAATTGATTGTAGAATTAAGCATTATCAAGGTCGCATTCAATCAGGTGAGAAGATTAAATATACTAAATAATATATTAGGTGATTCGTTATGCAAATATTATTAGTCGAAGACGATAATACGCTTTTTCAAGAATTAAAAAAGGAATTAGAACAATGGGATTTTAATGTCGTTGGTGTCGAAGATTTTAGTCATGTGATGGAGACATTTGAAACATTTAATCCAGAAATAGTTATTTTGGATGTTCAATTACCGAAATACGATGGGTTTTATTGGTGTCGAAAAATGAGACAACAGTCGAACGTTCCTATTTTATTTTTATCATCAAGAGATAATCCAATGGATCAAGTGATGAGTATGGAACTTGGTGCAGATGATTATATGCAAAAACCATTTTATACAAACGTCTTAATTGCTAAGCTACAAGCTATTTATAGACGCGTTTATGAATTTGGAGTTGAAGAAAAGAGAACGTTAAGTTGGCAAGACGCTACTGTGGATTTATCAAAAGATAGTATTCAAAAAGATGATAAAACTATCTTTTTGTCTAAAACAGAGATGATTATTTTAGAGATGTTAATCAATAAACGTAATCAAATCGTGACACGAGACACTCTCATTACTGCTTTGTGGGATGATGAAGCTTTTGTTAGTGATAATACTTTAACAGTTAATGTTAATAGATTAAGAAAAAAATTATCAGAAATTGACATGGATAGTGCAATTGAAACCAAAGTTGGTAAAGGATACTTAGCTCATGAATAATTTTCGATGGTTTTGGTTTTTTATAAAATCTCGTATTAATTGGATATTGTGGATATTATTTCTCAACATTATTTTATTAGGTGTTGCCTACATAGATTATGAGATTTCAGTTGAAAGTGTATTTTATATAGTGATATTAAACGTAGGATTGAGTATACTTTTCTTATTATTTACGTTTGTTAAAGAAGTCCGTCTATCTAAACATTTTTATGAAGATAAAGAAATTGAAGAAATTAAGCATAAAGATTTGGCAGAAACCCCATTTCAACAACAAGTCATAGATTATCTGTATCGTCATATAGCCGCTCAAAAAGAGAAAGTAGTCGAACAACAATTACAAATTAAAAATCATGAACAAACAATTACAGAGTTTGTTCATGATATAAAAACACCTGTTACGGCTATGAAATTATTGATAGATCAAGAGAATGATGATCAGCGTAAGCGAGCGTTATTATTTGAATGGTCTCGTATTAATGAGATGTTAGATAAGCAATTATATTTAACAAGGCTTGAAACACAACATCGTGATATGTATTTTGATTATATTTCATTAAAGAGAATGGTTATAGATGAAATACAAGTTACTCGACATATCAGTCAGGCAAAAGGGATAGGTTTTGAATTAGATTTTAAAGACGAACAAAAGGTTTATACAGATGTTAAATGGTGCCGTATGATGATTAGGCAAGTTCTATCTAACTCTTTGAAATATAGTGATAATTCTACAATAAATTTAAGTGGTTATAACATAGAAGGACACGTTGTTTTAAAAATTAAAGACTACGGTCGTGGAATTAGTAAAAGAGATTTACCACGTATATTTGATAGAGGATTTACTTCTACAACAGACCGCAACGATACTGCGTCTTCTGGTATGGGATTATACCTTGTACAAAGCGTGAAAGAACAACTTGGGATTGAAGTTAAAGTTGATTCAATAGTGGGGAAAGGAACAACGTTTTATTTCATTTTCCCACAACAAAATGAAATCATTGAGCGCATGTCTAAAGTGACAAGATTGTCATTTTAAACGTGCGTTTTGTTACTTACTATTATCACAATTGTAATAAATAATCGATATAATAAAAGATGTAAATTAAAGAAGATATGATAGTCTACATTAAGTTTGTCTTCGTAAAAAGATAATTTGGTTGAAGTATGACAGGAGTGATTATTTGTCGATATTAGAGGTAAGACAGTTGTCAAAAGTCTATGGTGATAAGCAAGCTTTCCAAGAAGTTTTGAAAGAAATTAATTTAGATGTTGATGAAGGTGAGTTTATATCAATTATGGGACCTTCTGGTTCAGGAAAGACAACTTTATTAAATGTACTTAGTTCGATTGATTATATGACTAAAGGATCTATTACAATCAACGGGAAACAACTTGAGAAGTTATCTAATAAGCAATTATCTGATATTAGAAAAAAAGATATTGGATTTATTTTTCAAGATTATAATATTTTAAATACCTTAACCGTTAAAGAAAATATCATGCTTCCACTATCAGTTCAAAAGTTAGATAAACAAATAATGCATGAACGTTATCAACGTATAGTAGAAGCTTTGAACATTAGTGATATTAGTGATAAATATCCATCAGAGTTGTCAGGTGGACAGCGTCAACGTACCTCAGCAGCAAGGGCATTTATTAATTTACCTTCAATTATATTTGCTGATGAGCCTACAGGTGCTTTAGATTCTAAAAGTACACTAGATTTACTTAAGCGTCTTAAATATATGAATGAGGAATTTAACACAACCATACTTATGGTGACACATGATCCAGTAGCGGCTAGTTTTTCAAACCGTGTTGTGATGTTAAAGGATGGACAAATCTTTACTGAGTTGTATCAAGGTGATGATGATAAACAAACGTTTTATAAAGAAATTATAAGAACGCAAAGTGTACTTGGTGGCATCAATTATGAGCTTTAATGAAATTATCTTCAAAAACTTTAAACAAAATGTGACGCACTATGCTATTTATTTATTATCTCTTGTTATCAGCGTTGTATTATATTTTAGTTTTGTAACTTTAAAATATGCGCACCATTTACACGGTAATCAATCGTTTCCTGCCATCAAAGAAGGTTCACAAGTAGGAAGTTATTTTTTATTTATCATTATTGTGGTCTTTTTGCTTTATGCTAATTTTTTATTTTTGAAAAGACGAGGTCGTGAACTATCGTTATTACAAATTATTGGTCTAACAAAGAAAGATATCATGAAAATGATTATGTTGGAGCAATTGATGACATTTATGATGACAACTATTGTAGGTATCATATTGGGAATCTTTGGTTCGAAAATTTTACTCATGATTGTATTGCGATTATTAGGAATCAACGTGAGTGTTTCTATTATATTTAATTATCATGCCATTTTAGAAACGTTATTATTAATAGCTGTGTCATATGTACTTATAGTCTTTCAAAGCTATGTATATTTACTTAAACGTTCTATTAAAGAGTTAGCGTCTGATGTAAATAAAAAAGAGTTCAGTCATACACGCACAACACTTGGTGAAGTTGTATTAGGTTTGCTAGGGATTATTATGATAGTTAGTGGTTATATAATGTCGACTAAATTAGTAGATAACGTAGAAACAATTATTCAACCTTTTGCTATTTTATTTTTAACTGTTATAGGATCATATTTTTTCTTTAGAAGTACAGTTTCATTGATATTTAAAGCGATACAGCGGTTGAGAAATGGAACGGTAAGTGTCACAGATGTTATGTTCACATCACCTATTATATATCGTGTTAAGAAGAATGCATTTTCTCTAACTGTAATGACTGTTGTGTCAGCAATAACAGTTTCTGTATTATGTTTTGCGGCGTTAAGTCGTAGTACGTTAACAAATGAAGTGTTACTGAGTTCACCACATGATGTTACGTTAAAGAATCAGAAACAAGCAAATGAACTTGCTTTTAAATTAAATAACCGTAATATTGAACATTACTATAATTATAAAGAGGTCGTGTATGCAAAAGTTTATAAAGATCATCTTTTTAGCGAAGGTGTATATAGACCGAAAGAAATCACAGTAACGAGTGATAAATATATTCCAAATGTAAGTACGAAAAAAGGGCAGACAGATATTATTATACCTAGAGGATCTCTCAAAGATGTTGTTAAAACAGACAAAAAAAGGACGGCTTATGTAGGAAGTAAGAAGTTTCGTTTAAAAGTAAGTTTGAGAAAAGGGATAAATAAAGTCTATTTTATGTCTGATGTTGATCGTGGTAGACCGACACTTATTTTAAATGATGAAGATTATCAAAAAATTAGAGAACATATAAAAGAAAAGAATATTGTTTCCCAATATGGTTTTGATCTTAAAAATAAAAATGATTTACCAGAATTAGAAAAATTAGTTAGTAGTATCAATGAAGATATAGAAACAAGAAGTGAAGCGGCAAGTGAAATTTCTAGTTTAACTGGTATTTTATTATTTGTGACATCGTTTTTAGGAATTACATTTTTAATCGCAGCAGGATGTATAATTTACATTAAACAGATTGATGAAACGGAAGACGAACTTGAGAACTACACGATTCTTCGTAAGCTAGGATTTACGCATCAAGATATGTCTAAAGGTTTGAAACTTAAGGTAATATTTAATTTTGGTTTACCTTTAATTATTGCATTACTGCATGCATATTTTGCTTCACTTGCTTATATGCATTTAATGAATGTGACAAATCAAATACCTATTTTTATAGTTATGGCAGTTTATACAGCAACTTATGCAGTATTTGCTATTATAGCTTATAATCATTCTAAAAGAACAATTAAACATTCGATATAAATTTATACTTATTGAATTTGTGTTATTTAATTTATAGATTTTAATATATTTTCAAAACTCAATTGATAATACTAAGCGACATTTTAATCATTGAAAATAACAAATGATTAAAGTGTCGCTTTATTAAATTGAATGAAAATTACAATTAATATTTGAAATTGATTTAATAAATCGTTATTTTAAAGTTGGAGTGGATAAAAGTGTTTCCATGATTTTATCGCTCATCATTTTTAATAAGATTATGAGACACTTATGTAAAAATTTAATATCTAGTTTGTTAAGAATTTGTAAATAGAATTGTGGTTATGTAAATTTTGTGATATTTTCAAGTAGGGACAAAACTGGATGTTGGCGAACATCAATAAATGATTACTATATATTAAATTTACACAATTTTTACAATATAAGAATTGCTAGTTACTTTTTATAATAATTGTAAATCAGTTCCTCAACCACTTGTCTTACGCAAATAAAATTTAATAATGTGATTGATGACAATCGCTCAAAATGGAGGATTTTTAATGTTTAGTAAGAAAAAGGATAAGTTCATGGTTCAATTAGAAGAAATGGTATTCAATCTAGACCGTGCAGCTATTGAATTCGGCAAAATGGACTTCAATACACACTTAGATTTGAAAGCTTATTCTGATAATATTAAAACGTATGAGTCACATGGTGACGAACTTATGCATCAAGTTATTTCTGATCTCAACCAAACATTCATTACACCAATTGAACGTGAAGATATCTTATCTTTATGCAATGCAATAGATGATGTTCTAGATGCTATGGAAGAGACATCAGCAATGTTTGAAATGTATTCAATTGAATATACAGATGAGTACATGGCTGAATTTGTAGAAAACATACAAAAAGCAGTTGCCGAAATGAAGCTAGCTGTAGGATTACTTGTAGACAAAAAGTTATCTCACATGCGCATTCATTCTATTAATATTAAAGAATTTGAGACAAATTGCGACGGTATCTTAAGACAGTCGATGAAACACATCTTCAACAGTGAAACAGATCCAATCACATTAATTAAAATAAAAGATATTTATCAAAGCATGGAAGAAATAGCAGATAAGTGTCAAGCTGTTGCTAATAATTTTGAAACTATAATCATGAAAAATAGCTAAGGGAGTCTTTATTTATGTCATATATTTTAATTGTCACGATAGCTATAGTTATATTTTCATTAATATTTGACTTTATCAATGGTTTCCATGATACAGCTAATGCTGTAGCTACTGCGGTTTCTACTCGAGCATTAACACCAAGAAGAGCTATTTTATTAGCAGCAGTCATGAACTTTATTGGGGCATTGACCTTCACAGGTGTTGCTGGAACTATTACAAAAGATATCGTTGATCCATTCAAATTACAACATGGTTTAGTTGTTGTGTTAGCAGCTATTATTGCTGCCATTATTTGGAATTTAATCACTTGGTTGTATGGAATACCAAGTTCATCTTCTCACGCACTAATCGGATCTATAGCGGGTGCAGCCATTGCATCGCAAGGTTCGTTTGCAGTATTACACTATCAAGGTTTTACAAAAATTATTATCGTATTAATCATTTCACCAATTATAGCTTTTTGTGTAGGTTATATGATGTATACGATTGTTAAAATCGTTTTTAAAAATTCAAATTTAACACGTACTAATCGTAATTTTAGGTTTTTCCAAATCTTTACTGCAGCATTACAATCATTCTCACATGGTACAAACGATGCTCAAAAATCTATGGGTATTATCACATTAGCTTTAATTGTAGGTAATTTACAAGATGGTAGTAATGTTGAACCTCAAGTATGGGTTAAAGTTGCGTGTGCAACAGCTATGGGATTAGGTACAGCAGTAGGTGGTTGGAAAATCATCAAAACTGTTGGCGGAAATATTATGAAAATTAGACCTGCTAACGGTGCAGCCGCTGATATTTCTTCAGCATTAACGATTTTCGTAGCGTCATCATTACATTTCCCATTATCTACTACACACGTTGTGTCTTCATCTATTCTAGGTGTAGGTGCTTCAAATCGTGCGAAAGGTGTTAAATGGAGTACTGCTCAACGTATGGTTGTAACATGGGTGATTACTTTACCTATCTCAGCTGTTTTAGCAGCAATTATTTATTTTATTATTCATCTGTTCTTAAAATAAAAAAGGTTTGTATAATACGTAAGTACATATAGCTAAAGGCCACACAAAGACTGACATTTTTAGTCAACTTTGTGTGGCCTTTTTATTTGAATTGCTTAAAATATAAAATAATGAGGTTCAATCATTCTATTAAAATAAAAAACTACAAGGTATATTCCATTACCTTGTAGTAAAATCATTAATCATCAATGATTAGTGGATAAATGCATATGAAGATACTTCTGAAGCTGGGATAGTACGATAGTTCATATTGTATGGACCATTTGCATAATTCATTTCTGAAATTAAAATACTACCATCACCATTAATACGTTCAACGTATGCTACATGACCATATGGTCCAGGTGTACTTTGCATAATTGCACCAACAGATGGAGTATTATCAACTTGATAACCATCATTCGCTGCATTTGACGCCCAGTATTTTGCATCAGACCAGTAAGTACTGATAGGTTTACCAGCTTGTGAACGTTTGTCGAACACATACCATGTGCATTGACCTTCAGTGTATAAGTTTTGATGGTTGAATGAAGGTGAAGTATAATTACCGCTAGTTTGAGTTGCTGTACCACCTGATCCTGAACCAGAACCACCATTAGGGATAGTTAATATTTGGTTAGGCATAATTAAATAACCATTTAGATGATTTGCTTGCATTAATGCATCAACTGAAACACCATATTTATTAGCTATGATGTTTAATGATTCACCTGCTACTACAGTATGTGAAGATGCTGAACTTGAAGAAGTGTTTGAACTAGTATTTTGCGAAGCACTTCCACCTACATTAATAACTTGTCCTGGGAATACCATATTGTTGCTAAGATTATTATTCTGCTTAATGCTTTCTACTGAAGTATTGTATTGTTGTGCAATAGTCCATAAGGATTCTCCAGATTGAACCTTATGTTGTGTAGAAGCTTCAGCATCATGATGTGATAGAACTGCTGCTGCGCCTGAAGCGGCTGTAATTGCAAAGGCTAACTTTTTCAAAGTAACTCCTCCTTAAATATAACAAAGATTTAATTGATTTAAGTTTAATGATTTAGATAATTGTCCCGACAAGTCTCTGTACATTAACTTTTTGTTTTTTTATTACGTACCCCATACTAACAAAAATATTTGACTTTGTGGGCTTTGTTATTATCTTGTAACATTGTTAAAATAATGTATTGTTCTGAACATTTATTAAAGAAAGTTGATATATCGCTATTTATAAGACATATTTCGTTACTTTTCTTAATATTTATTAGATAAATTGTAATAAAGTAAAGTTCAATGTAATGAGTTTTCTAAAACTTCTATATATTTAGAATTTATGAACTTAAATACTTTTGTAATTCTTTATAGTGTTGTAAAATTTTTATTACCTAATTATTTAATATAGAAAAGGAGTTATTATAATGTCACAATCGACACACCAATCAACTGATCATAAAAGACAATCTCAAGATAAGAACCAAACACATGCCTATGCAAAAGTTTGGTTATATTTTATGTATTATTGGATGATTTTTGGGATTGGTTGTTATTTTGGACAATATCTTCCTATGTCATGGAGAAAACCATTGTCTCTAGGATTGTTAATTCTGATATTAGCAACGTTGTTTATTAAACGTGCGCGAAAATATGGATTAGTGATCTCTCATATATACGCTATTATTGTAGGTTTGCTTTCGTATGCTCTTTTTACGACTTACTTACAAAATTTAGGAGCAGAAGTATTCTATAAAAATATTATTCTTGCTATTGGTGCATTTATAGCTTTTGGTATTATAGGTTACTTTTTAATAAAAGACGCTTCGAGTATGGGAAAATATTTGTTTGTGACATTAATTGCGCTAATTATAGCTGGGATTATAGGGATATTTATTAATAATCCAATTTTTCATACTGTCATTACAATAGTGAGCTTATTATTGTTTCTCCTTTATACTTTATACGATTTTAATAGAATGAAAAGAGGTCAATTCTCACCAAGAGAAATGGGATTTAATTTGTTTATCAACTTATTAAATATCATCGAAGATATACTTAGTTTAGCAAATCGCTTTAAAAACTAAAGAGATTATGAATGAATTAAAAGATGTGATCGTGTTTCTCTATCAGAGAGTTTCTGGGTTTTTCATTTAATGTTGAACTCTCAACACGACACATCTTTTTTTATATCTAATAGAAAAGATGAAGTACAAAAATAAAAAAATGATTAAATATATCATTTTTCTTTTTGATTTATTTTTATATTGTGTTAGATTATTTTCTGATACTTGTGAAAATTTACATGAATTGATATGGGCATAAAAGACTGAGGGAAAGAGGTAAAGATATGGCAAATTCTTGTTTGCATATACTTTCAAAAAAAGAATATACGGCAACACGATGTCAAGACGGCATTTTATTATTTTGGCCTATCGAAGGGAGTATGTACTTTCAACAATTTATGAAAGAAAGGATACTCTCAGATGAGTTATATATTGTGAATAATATGGATGTGTTTAGTATCAGTGACAATGGCATCACACTAGAAGTATATATTTCTAGTGATTGGTTTACAGAGTTAGGCTATTCTTTTTTTAATTACCATTATACTTCGGATTTAATACAATCTAAGAACGAAATTAAAGAACTAGTTGCTCAACTTACGTTGAATTTTTTAGATGGTGATGTGGATAAAGAGCAAGATATTATCAATAAAATTGTTCATATTCTTGCTAATGAGGCTATTATTGACAAAAAAATTGCTGAAGACCAATATATGTATGATTATTATGGTGAGTTAAAGGATGAATTGAATTATATATATAATCACATCGAAGAAAGACTTACTCTAAAAGATATTTCCAATAAATTATATGTTTCTAAGTCCAACCTTTCTACGCAGTTTCATTTGTTATTAGGTATGGGATTTAAAAAATATATAGATACACTTAAAATTAGTAAATCTATAGAGATGCTACTTACGACAACTAAAACGATAAGCCAAATTAGTGAAACGTTAGGATTTAGTAATGTATCTACATATTCTAGACAATTCAAAAATTATTTAAGTGTAACGCCCAATGCATATCGTGCAATGAAAAAATATGATAAGTACAATGGATGTTCTGATGATGATGTTTCAGAACACTTAAAATCACGTGTACAATCATTAATATGTTCTAAAATGCCAACGAATGAGTTAGATAATTATGATGAAATTGTTATTGACCAATATCCAATTTCTAATGTTTCAACGTTTTATTCTGTCGTTCAAATTAATTCAATTGATGAAATTAAAATGTTGTTTTTGCAAGGTATTCATAAAAAAATAGGGTATGAAGGTTCAAATATTATTTTTTGTATTATGCCTAACTTATGCCAATATAAGAATTCGTTCTCTCAAGAAGAGATGAATGATATCATTAAAATTATTATTGAATATCGCTTGCACGTCGCATTTAGCATCGATAAAATCGAGCAAATATATGAACTTAATCAACTTTTTACATATCAATATGAAAACTTAAAAATTATGAATAAATGTTCTGTTTCAGATTACAATGTGCAATTTATATTTAATTTGAACGAAAAAAGTATTCGAGAAATTTATCGTAATATCTTGAAGATACAAAACATCGAATTGGAATATAAAATAGGTTTAGATATTAGTTGCATGTTTAATGACACTGCACAATTTAAATCATTAGCTTCGCAAATAAAGCGTTTAAAATTTGACTATCTTTATATTGATAATGCTAGATTAAAGTCACCCTATTTACTTGATAATGAGGAAGGTTTATTACTCAAAAATATTCTACAATTTAAGCATTTAATAGATGATTTAAAGCAGTTTGATTTTAGTAGTGAAAATTTAATTTTTCTAAATTTATATAATCATCAATTACTGAATAATAATGAAATTGATTTAAGTAATAGCGCTCCATTACTATTTAAAACGATTTCAAAACTAAAAAAACATTTTAAAGGCTACGGATTAAATGTATTTTCAAATCCTAAAGTCTTTAACGCTGTACATTTATTTGATGAGAATGGGTTTAAAACAACGTTTGGACTGATTTTTAATCATTTGAGTTGGATGACTAATCAAAACCAAATTGAACAACGATTCTATAATATTATTGAAAATGCTGATCAATATTATCTCTACTTATATGATTGGCGTGTGATTGAAAGTGAATCTAATGAGAGCGACTTTAAAGACGTTGATATATGGATTAACTTTGAAGATGAAGCGTTAATAGATGAATATATTTGTGTGATTGCTAAAGTTGATGATGAAGGTGGCAATATTAATCATATGATTTCTCAAAACTTACGTCACAAATATGTTTGGTCTACACCGTTCTTGATGAGAGTTGAGGAGAACTTTAGACCATACATGCACATTATGGAACATGACTTTAAAAAGGGCCCATTGAAAATCAGAATGAAATATAATGCAGTATATTTAGTTGAAATATATAAAAAAGATAAAATAAATAAAAGGCGTAGCACAACTTAAATTGTGTTTATTCGTAATTTTGACAATTGTTTAAAAACAAATGTCAAAGACAATTATCCAAATATTTAAGATAATGATATATGCGTTGTCTACTTATATTTGGAGGTGCAGATTTTGAATGAGCAGAAATTAATTAAATTACTAGAATTTTACAAACAATATAAAGCATTATCTGGATATATAGATAAAAAATATAAGTTGACGTTAAACGATCTTGCTGTACTATATTTAGCTAAAAAATATTGCTTAGATGAGCGAATTCTTATGCAAACTTTTCTAAAACTGGCTACAGGAGAGTTAGATATTAGTAGAACTAAGATTTTGATGTCTATTAGAAGATTGATAGACAAAGAAAAGTTAAATAAAGTAAGATCGAATAGAGATGAAAGAAAAATTTTTCTATATATGGATGAAAATAATATGAGTGAATTTGATGCTTTATTTGAAGATGTTGAAAAATTCTTAAGTTATTAATGACATTTTAATCGATATACAAAATGTATAGAGATGTGTCGAAATGAATCAAGCTACATAAAATGAGTTTGCTGTCGTCAAAAGTTTTATTTTGATGACAGTTTTTTTATTAAAAATGTTTATTGTATTTTGAGGAACAATAGGTATCTATAATGATTGATTTAACAATGTTTGTAACATGTTAACAGATTTTACAAAGACGGTAGCTAAATATATAATATGGTACATAGATGATGAAAGTGAGATGACATTATGGGACGTAAATGGAACAACATTAAAGAGAAAAAAGCCCAAAAAGATAAAAATACTAGTAGAATATATGCCAAATTTGGTAAAGAAATATATGTAGCTGCAAAGTCTGGTGAGCCTAATCCAGAGTCAAATCAAACTTTAAGATTAGTATTAGAACGTGCAAAAACATATTCAGTACCTAATCATATTATAGATAGAGCTATTGATAAGGCTAAAGGCGCTGGTGACGAAAACTACGATCACTTAAGATATGAAGGTTTTGGTCCGAATGGTTCAATGCTTATAGTTGACGCATTAACAAACAATGTAAATCGTACAGCATCAGATGTACGTGCTGCGTTCGGTAAGAATGGAGGAAATATGGGAGTATCTGGTTCAGTAGCTTATATGTTTGACCATACTGCAACCTTTGGTGTAGAAGGTAAATCTGTAGATGAAGTCTTAGAAACACTAATGGAGCAAGATATTGATGTAAGAGATGTAATTGATGACAATGGCTTGACTATTGTTTACGCAGAACCAGATCAATTTGCACAAGTTCAGGATGCATTACGTGAAGCTGGCGTTGAGGAATTTAAAGTAGCAGAGTTTGAAATGTTACCTCAAACTGATATTGAGTTGTCTGAAGAGGATCAAGCTATTTTTGAAAAATTAATCGATGCACTTGAAGACTTGGAAGATGTTCAAAATGTTTTCCATAATGTAGATTTAAAATAATGATGACTGCTAATGATTGGATAGACCGGTTGGAATTAATTTCGCATCCTGAAGGCGGATATTTTAAAGAAACAATGAGAGGCGACGGTAAAGGAAGAGCGTCTTTTAGCAGTATTTATTTTCTATTAACACAGCGCGATATATCACATTTTCATAGAATAGATGCAGATGAAGTATGGTATTATCATGCTGGTCAGACGTTGAAGATTCATATGATAACCCCTAAAGGTGAATATCATACTGTTAAATTAGGTAGAGATATAGATTGTGGTGAGTGTTTACAATATTGTGTGTCAAAAGGGACAATTTTTGCTTCTACTTTAGATAGTGCAGAGGGATATAGTCTAGTTGGATGTATGTGTCAACCTGGATTTGAATACGAGCATTTTGAACTTTTAACACAAGAATATTTGATTCGTCAATATCCACAATATGAAAGCATAATAAAAAGATTAGCTATATCTCAAGAAGATTAATAGAATATATAATAAGTATAAGAACCTGAGACATCGGTAATAGTCTCAGGTTTTTTGATATATTGACAGTCGATAACTAAATTAATATACGACTATTTCAAATTTTTTAGAACACAACATAGAGAATTTCACCGAGAAATTCAACAGGCAAAGCAAGTTGGGGTTCGGGGCCCCAACATAGAGAATTTCACCGGGAAATTCAACAAACAAAGCAAGTTGGGGTTCGGGATTCAGGACGTGGGGCAACGAATTCAATTTGAAATTTGACACGTGCACTCAGTTAATTAAATGAAGCCTAAGTTTTATTTAATTAACTTACCTTTTTAAATAACACATGGTTTTCAAGATGTACATGTTGGTGTGTTTGACGTTCGATATTTTGTAATCTTTGGTAAACAAGCTTCCATGTTCCACATGCTTCTTCTGGGGTTTGATAATCAGAGGTTAGTTGATTCATAACATTTAATAATTGCCCAGTATCTTCGTGGTCATTAATTAAATCTTCTAATATGATTTTAATGTTTTGTACATCTTGTCCTTGACTATATTGAATGAGTTTAGGAAAATCTTCCTCATCTTCTTTACGTATATGATCCAACATACTATCACGAAACTCGCGATATAAGTCTTGTAATTTTAATAAGTATGGGTGACTAGGACCATGTACTTTTGCCAATTTAGTCATGTAAGGTGTAAGATTCTTAAATTCTTCTTTAAGCGTTTCGTGATAAGCTGATTGTATATATTGTATAAGAGATTCAACATTTAAAAATTTAGGATTAATGGTACTGTTACCTTCTGTATTATCAATATGATTCAACTTATTTAATAAGGAATTTAAGTCAATATTTGGTTTATGATTGACAGCTGAAGCGATACTCTCTTGTCCGCCACAACAAAAATCTATTCCAGCATTTCTAAATATATCTGCACTTTTAGGATAATCTGTTACAACATCTGCAACAATATCTTCTTTTGTAATCATAAAAATTCCTCCTTAATATTTAGTATAAATGAAAAGTAAAAAATTGAATCAATCATAAAGATAAACTTCATAAAATATTCAAATAATAATAAAAAGGTTGCAATTCATAAATTTATCCTTTGAAATATAGGATAATAGCTATCATAATTAGAAAAGAGGGAGGAATGAATTATGCTAACTGAAAAAGAGCAAGATATTATCAAACAAACTGTACCATTATTACAAGATAAAGGAACTGAGATTACTTCAATTTTTTATCCTAAGATGTTTGAGGCTAACCCAGAATTATTAAACATGTTTAACCAAACAAACCAAAAGAAAGGTATGCAATCTGCTGCATTAGCACAAGCAGTACTAGCTGCAGCAATGAATATTAATAATTTAGGTGCAATTAAGCCGGCAATTATGCCTGTGGCACATAAGCACTGTGCTTTACAAGTTTATCCCGAACATTATCCAATTGTAGGTGAAAATTTACTTGCTGCAATTCAAGATGTGACAGGGTTAGAAAGTGACGACCCAGTAATTCAAACATGGGCAAAAGCGTATGGAGAAATTGCAGATGTATTTATCAAATTAGAGCAAGAAATTTACAACCATATGTTATGGAAAGGTTTTAAACCATTTAAAATCACAAACATTACACAAGAAACAAGTGACATCAAATCTTTCACAGTTGAATCTGAAGAATATGATTTAAGTCAATTCGAACCAGGTCAATACATTACCGTAGATGTTTCTAGTGAAAAGTTACCATATAGAGCTAAACGTCATTATTCAATCATAGATGGAGATGAAAATCACTTAGTATTTGGTGTCAAACGTGATGTGACTACTGAACATGAAGGTGAAGTTTCAACAATTTTACATGATGAAATATCAGAAGGTGACATGATTAATTTATCTGCTCCTGTAGGTGGTTTTTCAATAGAAAATACTGAAAGACCGCAATTGTTTATTGGTTCTGGCGTAGGTATGACACCATTAGTTTCAATGTTTAAAAAAGCTGCATCATTAAACGTTCCAACTCAAATGATTCAAGCGGTTGTGACAGAAGATGAACGACCATTTGCTCAAAAACTTGATAGCATTACAGATAATTATGAGCAAGCACAGCTACATTTACACGTGAAAGATAAAGAAGGTTATTTAGAAGCTAAAGAATTAGAACAATATTTAAGTGAACAGCCTGAAATTTATATTTGTGGTGGTACGAAATTCTTACATTCAATTATAAATTCTCTTAAAGAATTAAATTATGATATGAATCATGTTCATTTTGAAACATTTATTCCTCGTTTAAGTGTTCAAGTATAGTTTTAAAGAAGGTAATATAATGAAAATGAATCCAAGATATGTTAAAGTTTTTTTTCTATATTTAGTAAGCACATTTATTTCTAATCGCTTAACAACGAATAAATCTTTATGCAAAACATTAATGCAAGGCATTTTAGGTTATGGTTTATTTGCATTAGGATTAAAGTATTTAACTATTAAGAAAAAACAACATCAAGCGCAATAGAATTTTAATGATTGTTTTACCATTAATAAAATTGGTATTTTATCAAGCAACGAGCAACAGTGTTTATGACTCTGTCACTCGTTGCTTATTTTTATGTTCACATTTTTAAATTTCAATATTTATGTGTTAAAACCTAGTATTTCTATCTATTTTAAGTAAAATAAATCAATTTATAGTAAAATAGTCTTAATGATTTAATAAGAACATTTATGTAAACAGTATTTATCTGAGACTTAAGATGACATTGACATCCTAGTTTAATATAATAAAAGCAAGGAGTTGGTGACTGTGAAAGTAAAATATATAGACAAACGTCACTGGCGTCGCCTGGTAGAGAGAGAATATACAGAGGTTAAAGTTAATAATAATAGATTTAAAGGTATTATAGGCTTGGTCACGATGAAAAAGGTTCGTGAGCCTTTAGAGGTGACGGTAGTTGGACAAAACATAATAGTTGCAGATGACAATTATAAATGGTTACAGATACTACCGGATAAGAAGCGGTATAGTATGACTGTCATGTTTGATAATAAAGGGAATCCATTAGAATACTACTTTGACATTAATATAAAGAACATTACTCAAAAAGGAAATGCACGTACCATCGATTTATGTTTAGACGTTCTCGTTCTACCTAATGGTGAGTATGAACTTGTAGATGAAGATGATTTAATGTACGCACTACAAAATAAACAAATTTCAAAGAAGCAATATCATGAGGCATATATTATCGCCCATCAATTAATGATTGAAATAGAAGATAATTTTTCAGAAATACAAGATAAGGTTATGCGTTGTTATCATAAAATCAATCATAAAGCACAGAAAATGAAACATAAACGTCCCTATAAAGCTAAAAAGAAATCACACCGACGACATTAACAATTTTAATCAATTTATCGCTGATGGTAAGTTATGTCGTTTCACTAAGATTAAAGTAAAAACATATGTAGGGGGACGCTATGAAAATAGATGATTATCGTTTGCTCATTACTTTAGATGAGACAAAAACTTTACGCAAAGCAGCAGAAATTCTATATATTTCTCAACCTGCAGTTACTCAACGTTTAAAGGCAATTGAGGCTGCATTTGGAGTTGAGATTTTTATTCGTACAAAAAAACAGCTCATTACTACGACTGAAGGTTCAATGATTATTGAACATGCGCGTGATATGCTCAAACGTGAACGTTTATTTTTTGATAAAATACAAGCACATATTGGTGAAGTGAACGGTACAATTTCAATCGGTTGCTCTTCGCTTATTGGACAAACATTGCTTCCTGAAGTATTAAGTCTTTATAATTCGCAATTTCCCAATGTGGAGATACAGGTTCAAGTAGGATCTACTGAACAAATAAAAGCGCATCATCGAGACTACCATGTGATGATTACACGTGGAAATAAAGTAATGAATTTATCGAATACACATTTATTTAATGATGAACATTATTTTATATATCCTAAGGATCGTAAGGAAGATGTAACTAAACTGCCTTTTATTGAATTTCAAGCGGATCCAATTTATATTAACCAAATTAAACAATGGTATAACGATCATTTGGGACATGATTATCACGCGACAATCACAGTTGATCAAGTTGCCACATGTAAAGAAATGTTGCTTAGTGGTGTAGGGGTAACTATACTACCAAAAATTATGATGAAAAATATCGATAAGAACATGTTTGAATTTGAAAAAGTCACTATTGATAAAAAGCCACTTATTCGGTCAACATACATGAGTTATGACGCAAGTATGCTACAACTTCCTCAAGTAGACGCATTCGTAAATTTAATGTTGAACTTTATTAGATAATTGAGGCTTAATTCTGTTGTGTAACTGCAATCTAAAAATAGGATAGAGGTCGAGAAGATGTTTACAGCATTATTGCAAATAAAGAATTATAAATTGTTTGTGGTCAATATGTTGTTACTAGGTATGGGAATAGCAGTGACTGTACCTTATTTAATTTTATTTGCTACAAAAGATTTGGGGATGACGACAACACAATATGGACTGCTACTTGCACTTGCTGCGATAAGTCAGTTTATAGTCAATTCCATTATTGCAAGATTTTCTGATACACATCATCTTAATAGAAAGATTCTAATCATCACTGCTTTGTTTATGGGGGCAGTGAGCTTCTCAATTTATTTCTACGTTCATCAAATATGGTTATTCATCGTGTTATATGCGTTGTTTCAAGGATTATTTGCACCAGCAATGCCACAATTGTATGCCTCTGCCAGAGAATCAATCAATGCTTCAAGTTCACGTGATCGTGCTAAGTTTGCTAATACTGTTTTACGTTCAATGTTTTCACTTGGTTTTTTATTTGGGCCATTTATAGGTGCACAACTTATTGAGTTAAAAGGTTATTCTGGATTATTTGGTGGCACAATAGCTATTATTTTATTTACTTTAATTTTACAAGTGTTTTTTTATAAAAATTTACCGGTAAAAAATCAAATTTCTGAACAACAGCATATTGAGAAAATCGCACCAAATATGTTTAAAGATAAATCATTATTTATTCCATTTATAGCGTTTATATTACTTCATATTGGGCAATGGATGTATACGATGAATATGCCACTTTTTGTGACAGATTATTTAAATGAAAAGGAAAGATATGTAGGCTATTTAGCAAGTTTATGTGCAGGTTTAGAAGTGCCGTTTATGGTTATATTAGGTATATTATCAGCTAAATTGCCAACTCGAACTTTATTGATAATTGGTTCTGTATTTGGTGGCGCATTTTACTTTAGTATTGGTGTATTTAAAAATTTTCATATGATGCTTGTTGGACAAATATGTTTAGCCATCTTTCTAGCAATATTACTAGGTCTTGGGATTAGTTATTTTCAAGATATTCTTCCTGATTTTCCAGGTTATGCATCAACACTTTTTGCCAATGCCATGGTAATAGGACAACTTGGTGGTAATTTGCTAGGTGGTGTGATGAGTCATTGGGTTGGTTTGGAAAATGTATTCTTTGTCTCAGCAAGTTCTATCTTCGTAGGGATGATACTCATCTTGTTTACGAAAGATCAAAAAATTACAATAGAAGATGTGGAGTAGATAGAGATGACAGCGATATTATGGATTTTAATTATTATAGCCTTTGCGTTAGCATTTATTGGTTTAATTAAACCGGTGATACCATCACTTTTAATGTTATGGATTGGTTTTTTAATTTATCAATTTGGTTTTCATGAGGGAAGATTATCGTGGATTTTTTATGTTGCAATGATTATCTTTACCATTATGATATTAGTAGCCGATTTTGTGATGAATAAATATTTCGTCAATCGCTTTGGAGGAAGTAAAATAGGTGAATACACAGCGCTCATAGGTGTGATTGTAGGTTGTTTCGTTTTTCCTCCCTTTGGTATTATCATTATTCCTTTTGTTGCTGTGTTCATTGTTGAATTGGTTCAAGGGTTTAACTTTCAACAAGCTATAAAGGTGAGTTTTGGCTCAGTGATTGCATTTTTAGCGAGTACAATTGCTCAAGGTCTAATAATGATTGTAATGGTTATTTGGTTCTTTTTAGATGTCTTTCTAATAAATTAAATTGAGATAAAATAAAGACTTGCACTCAAAATAAACGTTTTGAGTGTAAGTCTTTTTATATGCGTGTATTTGCTTCTTTATTATAAAAGTGATGATTCACATAAAATGAAATAGGGATGATTATTATCGCAATAATGATGAAAGTCCAATTACTAACTTTAATATATGGTCCAAACGCTAAAAATGATTGCGGTATAAAAAAAACATAAAAAAGAGTGATTAATAATAATGCGATGACACCATAGGTGAGCCACCAGGTCCAATAAGAGTTGTTAAAGCACTGTAATTGTACCGTTTTAAAGTTCATCCAAATAAATAAAAATATAATTACTAAACCAATAATGACAGTTAGGGGAAACGTATATAAATATAGTAAATTACTATCGCCCCCTATAAAAAAGCCAATCAATCCTTTGAGAAAACAAAAAATACCTATTAAAAGAATGAAGTTATGACTTATATATTTAAAAATGTTTTTAAATGTTTCATTTGGGAGTTCCCTTATCTCTTTTTTAGCATGTGCTTTAGGATCATGGTTGAAAAACTCCATCGCAAGCATTCCAGTATCACCTGCACGAATTAAGTGTTTCAAAGTACGGTTTAACATTAATTCTGAATCGTGAGGGTTAACTCGTAAGTCAGCACGCACATATGTCATGTAATTTTCAAATATTTCACGATCGGTATTGTTCAGTCGCAAAGCTTTGACATTATTCTCCTTTGTTAATTGCGCAGTGGATTTCATAATAAAATACTCCCTTAAATTTTAAATTCATAAATAAATACTACTTTAAAAAGGATAACTAAGTTAAAGTATCATTTAAAAACATGATGATTAGTATGATAAACACAATCATATCATAATTATCACATGTATATCATTACTCTTATACAAGTTCAAAAGGGCTATTAGACAAAATTATAGGAATTGTAAATCTTTTTTCTATTTCACACAAACGTCGTTTAATTTTGATAAAATAGCGCGAATGATATCATAACTAAAAAGATAACTTTAATAAAAGTAAAACTTTTATAAATAAAGAGTAAATAATTTACCATTAAATATATATGTTACTTTGTGAAATTAAATGTAATGAAATGATATTTTATGTTAAAAAATGATTAAATCAAAAAACCATGTTAAAATAAAGAGTATCGATAAGTAACTACAAAGGAGTCTATCATGAGAAAATGGTTAACCTTACTATTAATTACAACATTGGTGTTAACTGCATGTGGTAAAAGTAACGAAAAAGCTTCTTTAGAAAAAAGCATTGATCAGTTGAAAAAAGAAAATAAGGATTTAAAAAAACAGAAGAAAAAGTTACAAGAGCAAAAGGATAAGCTTAAACACAAACAGGATAGTCTCCAAGAAGATGTAAATGACTTGCCTGCTAAAAGCACATCCCGAGATAAGAAAAATAAAGATAATCATGATGCAAAAGAAAAGTCTTCAGATAATCAATCGACATCTGCTAATCATGATGATCAAACTAACAAAATAAAAAGCAATCAAGATGAACATGACAGTCAATCCTCTAAACCACATACACAGCAGAAGCCCTCACAGAATGATAGAAAAAATAATCATCGACAAGAACGATAGGTAGTTATTCCTAACGTTTAAATACGAAACGGGAAGGGTATTATATGTTGCGAATAGGTATTAGTGAGTTTAACAAACATTTAGATTGGAAGATAGCGAATAGTTGATAGCTTTAAGAGGAGAGAAGAACGATGCATGAACAAGATTTTAATATTCTAGAAGGTAAAAAGATGACATTAGTAGAATTAGGTCGTGAGTTAGAGAATCTAACTGGTCGTACTATTAAAGATACAACAAGTGATATTAAACGAGTCATTGCACATTTGCCTAACTTTGAATCAGATACAGATACATTTGTAGCAACATACCACCTTAATCATCAAAATGATTTTATTGATGCAACATTTGTTGCACCTAAAAATCAAAGTGATCGTTTGAAAGAAATACCGGTACACATTAAGTTGATTAGTTATATTTCTAAAAACTAATAAATATAAAAAAGAATATATGTTTAAATAACGCGATATGAGTAGAGTTAAAAACTTCATAACGCGTTAATTTTATATTAAAATATAGGCAAAATAAGCATTTTCGATTAAATGGAGTGTTTAAGATGGTTATTTATATTGAAACTGAACGTTTAAACTTAAGAGATTGGGAAACCAAAGATTTATTACCTTTTCAAAAAATGAATGCTAATACGCAAGTACGTAGATACTTCCCTAGTTTACTTAGTTATCGTCGTTCTGAGATAGACATGGAAAATATGGATAGCATAATACAAGAGAGTGGCCTAGGTTTATTTGCTGTAGAGTTGAAAGAGACGGGAGAATGGTTAGGGTTTATAGGTGTGAATTACGTTTCAAAAGATAGCCAGTACCCTTTTAAAGAGTTACCGTTTTATGAAATAGGTTGGAGGCTAATTCCAGAAGTATGGGGAAATGGTCTAGCTACAGAAGGGGCAGAAGCCGTAATGAAATATGCTAGAGATAAAGGAATTAAAGAATTATATAGTTTTACTTCTGAAAATAATTTGCCTTCTAGAAAAGTCATGGAAAAATTAGGAATGACTTTTTTAGACAATTTTGAATATCCGAATCTTAGTAAATACCATCCCCTTAAACGTCATGTAAGATATTATAAAGAGCTACTTCCTTCTTGAAAGGAAAGTTAGTAGTTCTTGTACAAATGAAATTGTGATTCATAAAAGCACCTTCACGGATGGGGATTTGTAGTTTTTGTATAATTGGAAATGATAATCCATATAATAAAGAACTTGAAAATAATAAGTCAATAATATAAACTACAAAGTTATTAAATAATAAATGATTATGTTTATTTGATACTTAATTTTAAGATAGATTTTAATAAACATGAAAGAGTTTAATAGTTTTATTGAAAAATACCCACAAATGTTTCTTTAGATGAAATCATTTGTGGGTTCTCTACCTTTTACTTTATTAATCGTATGTACGTACACCAAGTGGTTTGTAATGTTTAAGTCCTTCGATGAGTGATTCTTTAGTATCATATAAAGGTGCAAGCTTTTGATATTTCTCATCAATAAATCCTTCTTTAATCATATGGTCGATTAAGTGTTGTAGTGGCTCAAAGAATCCATTTAAATTAAATACACCTATAGGCTTTTGGTGTATACCAATTTGAGCCCAACTATACATTTCAAAAAATTCTTCTAATGAACCAGCACCGCCTGGAGCCATAATAAAAGCATCGGCAAGTTCAGTCATTTTATTTTTTCGTTCATGCATAGAATCTACTAATATAAGCTCACTTACTTTTTGGCTTGTTATTTCTCGTTCATCTAACATTTTAGGCATGACACCGATAGCTTTACCGCCATGCTCAAGTATGCCATCTTGAATAGCTCCCATAATGCCGACTGATCCTGCTCCGAATACAAGCTCGTATCCTTGTTCAGCCATATATTTTCCTAATTCGTATGCCTCTTTAACATAAGAGGGGTTTTTCCCTTTACTTGCACCACAATAAACAGCAATTCTTTTCATAATATGCCTCCTATATTTGATTAATGATTTTTCTAAAAGCATGCTCGAATTTAAGTCTATCCTCTGTTGTGAAGGGAGGAGGGCCTTTGTGACGACCACCTCGTCTTCTTATTTGAGCATTTAGATATCTTTGATCTAATAAGCTTTGGATGTTGTTTGAGTGATAAATATTTCCTTTATGATGCATGACAGTATGTACTTTGTCTATCAGTAGACTAGCAAGTCCATAATCTTGTGTGATGACGATATCATTATTGCTAGCAAGTTCGACTATTTTATAGTCTACCGCATCGGGACCGTCATCAACGTATACAATTTTTACATGTTCGGGTTGTATTTGTTGTGAAAAATGGCTAAAACTTCTTAAAATTGTAACAAAAATGCCTGTCCCTTTCGTCAATTCAATGACAGAATTAACAACAGGACAAGCATCTCCATCTATAATTACGTTAGTCTTCATGGTTAAGAATGATTTGATTCCTTATGTTGTTTTACGACACTGTCAGCCACGTAATTTTCATATTTTTTAAATTCTTTTTTTCTAGCTTTCTCTGCTTCTTCACGCTGTTTTTGTTCTTCTTTATGACGTTTTTCAATATTCTTTTGAAGCTTTTTATCTAATTTTTTAATATCTTTACGATTATCTTTTTCTAGTTTTTCGCCTTTTTTCTCAATTTCGTGATCTATTTTACCAGGAGTTAAGCCAACTTGCTCTTCGTATTTTTGAGTTTTTTTCATGTCTTTAATACGTTGTTTCTGATTAGCTTCACGTTGTTTTTGTTCTTCTTTATGACGTTTCTCAATATTCTTTTGAAGCTTTTTGTCCATTTTGTCTGCTTCTTTACGATTTTGTTTAGCTAATTTTTCGCCTTTTTTCTCAATGTAGGCTGGATCATTTTCCTTCGCAATTTTCTTCAATTCACGCTTATTATCAAATTCTTGCTTTTTATCTCCTACGTACTCTTTGACATCTGAAGCTTTATTTGAAATTGCAGAAGTTGTTTTTGAAGTAGCTTTAGATGTAGCATTAGTTACTTTCTGTACATCTGGATGTTCTTTAATACGCTTACGTTCAGTTACTAATGGTACGATAACGATTGGTAATACATTGATAAGTGTTTTAATGAGTTTCTTTTTGTCCATACACGTTGCCTCCATAACTTTTACTATTCTTTTTCATACCCTATGATACATGAAAATAAACGATTGATACTAGTTGAATGGTTGAAAATAAAATTTTCATATTAACATCATAAAGCGCTTTATTGTATAACAAAATTTTAAAATTTATGTTGAAAAAAATTTTAACTCGGGTTACTTTCTCAGTGGAGGCGATAATATGAAATATAAGATTGAAAAATTGGATGACAGTAGCGTCGTTTATATGAGAATGATAGGTACTTATCAAAGTGATAAAAACTTTGAAATGATGAAGACTTTTAAGCATTGGATTCAGACTAATCATTATTGGAAATATGTTGAGAAATACGGTGTGTTAGGTATAGCATTAGATAATCCTCTCCACGTTCAAAGTAATCAATGTAGATATGACGTTGTTTTGAGAATAGATGAAACAGTAAATGATCAGACAATATCTAAAAGAGATTTTACAGGTGGCATATATGCTGTGTTTAAAGTTAGTCATACAAAAATAAATATAGAGAAGTTCTTTAGCAATTTAGAAAATATTTTAAATGAAAGTCATTTGCGTATGAGAAATGAACCAATTATAGAGAGATACATTGAAGAAGAGGGAACAGATAAAGTGTGTGAAATGTTAGTGCCTATCTATGAAGTAAATTAAAAAACATAGACAATTTCGATAATTTTAGTATTCATACTAAAAACCTTTATAGCAACAAAACACATTTTATTTATAATAAAGAAAATATAAGTTTAATAAAAAAACTCCCACCTGTCTGGCGAGAGTTTAATGATTGGTAACTTTCATTACCTAGTAAAATCTGGAACATCTTACAATATTTCAATTTTATACGTAATGATGATAAACAAACTGAAGATAAGTTGATATACAATCATTTCTATAATATTGAAATAGACTAACGTATTTCATACGTGCGTTTTATTAAATTCCTTTGCCAATACCGAATCCGAAGTATAGGATTGCTATAAAAATAACTAAGACAATTCTATAAATAGCAAAAGGTACTAACTTAACTTTATTAATTAAGTGTAAGAATGTTTTAATTGCAATTAATCCAACAATAAATGCCGCTAAAAATCCTAAAATGTAGAATGGTATGTGTGCTAAATGAATATACTCATAATGTTTTAGTAAAGATAATCCACTTGCAGCTAACATAATTGGTACCGACATAATAAAAGTGAAATCAGATGCAGCTTTATGATTCAATTTCATAAGAACACCTGTTGAAATCGTTGAACCGGATCTACTAAATCCAGGCCACATAGCTATTGCTTGAGAGATACCAATGACAAATGCTTGGAAATAATTAATTTGATCTACTGTTTGAGGATGCTGAACAGTTTTAGAATACTTATCAGCTATAATCATATAAATGGCACCTATAAATAAACCAATTAAGACTGTTGGTACACTAAATAAGTATTTTTCAATTAAATCATCAAATAAAAATCCTAAAATCCCTGCTGGGACCATACCTACTAATACATGTATTAAATTCAGACGTCGTGGTTTTGAACGTCTGTCTCCCGAAGTGGAAGGTTCAGGTTTATGTTGGCCAATATGTAAAATTTCTAAGAAGCGTTCTCTAAATACCCAGGCGGCCGCAAATACTGAACCTAACTGTATAACAACTTTAAATGTGAATGCTGATTGAGAACCGAGAAAATTAGTTGACTTTAACCACATATCATCGACAAGTATCATGTGCCCAGTAGATGAAACAGGGGCGAATTCGGTAAGTCCTTCTACGATACCTAAGATGATGCCTTTTATTAATTCAAGTAAAAACATACTTTACCCACTTTCTTATCTCTATTAATTTATTACTAGTACTCAAAATACCATATTATCATAGCATAGAAAATCATATTGATGGTGTTTACAATCTAAATACTAGACCAAAGTCTTATAAATGTATTAAGTTGTGACTAGAATTATTCTGTGAGCGAATTGATTTTAATTTTTTGTAAACACTCTATAATATATGTAGGTGATATTATTGTGAAAAAACTAACAAAAATGGTTTTAAGTTATAAATTATACCCCACACTCATGTTAATCATGAGCGTTTTTTTATCTTTTACGGTCGTTGCGCAAAACATTTCAATTTCACACTTTTTAAATCACTTACTGTATTATCAACAACAATCTTTATTATTATTGTTATCAGTTATTTTTATCTCTCTTATTTTAAGAGCAACATTTAATATGCTGATTCAATTTTTAGGAGATCATTTGGCATTTAAAGTAAAACATATGCTTAGAGAACAAGTGATTTTGAAAAAAAGTGTCCGTTCAATTGGTGAAGAAATAAATATTTTAACTGAAAGTATTGATGGTATCGGTCCGTTCTTTCAGAGTTATTTACCTCAAGTCTTTAAATCAATGTTGATTCCCATCGTTATTATTATTACCATGTGTTTTGTT
Organism: Staphylococcus sp. HMSC063F05; assembly: GCF_001837075.1. Classification (NCBI taxonomy): domain Bacteria; kingdom Bacillati; phylum Bacillota; class Bacilli; order Caryophanales; family Staphylococcaceae; genus Staphylococcus; species Staphylococcus sp. HMSC063F05. The sequence goes on along the minus strand of NZ_KV831317.1, from coordinate 26,032 downwards.
CATTTACCTACTGCTATTATTATGATAGTTACCGCACCTTTTATTCCATTGTTTTATGTTATTTTTGGACTTAAAACAAGAGATGAGTCAAAGGATCAAATAACATATTTAAACCAGTTTAGTCAACGTTTTTTAAATACAGCTAAAGGTCTTATTACATTTAAACTTTTAAATCAAACGAAACAATCTGAGCAACAACTTTATAAAGACAGTACACGTTTTAGAGATTTAACAATGCGTATTTTGAAAAGTGCCTTTTTATCAGGACTTATGCTTGAGTTCATAAGTATGTTAGGGATTGGATTGGTCGCATTGGAAGCGGCTTTAAGCTTAGTTGTATTTAACCATATCAACTTTGTGACTGCAGCGATAGCGATTATTTTAGCTCCTGAATTTTATAATGCGATTAAAGATTTAGGTCAAGCATTTCATACAGGTAAGCAAAGTGAAGGTGCTAGCGATGTGGTGTTTTCATTTTTAGAATCTGAAGATAAAGCTGATTCTCCTACATTAAAAGTGGATGAGCAACAGTTTGAACAAGTTTTAATTAAGCATGTTGATTTTCAATACGCTAATAGTAATCATATGGCTTTGAAAAACATTTCTTTTTCGGTAAATAAAGGAGAAAAGGTCGCTATTGTGGGACCGAGTGGTGCAGGGAAATCCACTTTAGCTAAGTTGCTTAGTCAATCAGTAACACCCACACATGGAACACTTTCATTTAACCAAGCATCATTAAATATCGGATTTCTAAGTCAGCGCCCACATATATTTGCAGATTCTATCAAAAATAATATTGCAATGTATGATGATGAGATATGTGATGAGCAAGTGATTCAAGTGCTTGATGAAGTGGGGTTAAAAGAGAAAGTACTTTCATTAAAATATGGTATCTATACTTCTATTGGTGAAGGTGGGGAAATGTTATCAGGTGGACAAATGAGACGTATTGAGTTAAGTCGTTTATTATTATTGAAACCAGATATTGTAATTTTTGATGAACCAGCGATAGGATTAGATATTGAAACTGAAAAGGTCATACAACAAGTATTAGAGCATCATTTTTCTACAACGACAGTGTTTATTATTGCACACCGTGATTCAACCATTCGAAGTTCAGCACGGCGTATATATATCGAAAGTGGTCATCTTATAAAAGATGATTCGATAATTTCTGTTACGCGTAGTGAGGTGAAGATAGATCAATGAAATCACATATTCATTTTAGTATAGATAGAGATTTAATATGCGCTATCATGGTAGGTGTTTTAAGCGGAATTGTAACATTAGCAATGTTCTTTTTAAGTGGTTATATGATTACTCAAAGTGCGCTAGGTGCGCCACTTTATGCATTAATGATTTTAGTTGTATCTGTTAAATTGTTTGGTTTTTTAAGAGCAATTACACGCTATATAGAAAGATTACTTTCACACAAGACGACATTTACAATGTTACGTAATGTACGAGTTCAATTTTTAAAAATGCTATATCCAGTCGTTCCAGATATCTATAGAAGATTTAATTCAAGTGATCTTATTACAAAAATGATAAGCCGTGTAGAAGCTTTACAAAACATATATCTGAGAGTATATTACCCACCGATTGTAATCGGATTAACTGCAATTGTTTCAGTAATAACTATGTTGTTTTTATCTCCACTACATGCATTAGTGATTACTTTAAGTATGTTATTAACTTTATGGATTGTTCCTTGGTTAAGTGCTAAGAAAGCACGTAAATTAAAGCAACAAGTGACCCAAACGCAAAAAACATTTCTTAAAAGATATTATGATTATAAAGAAGGTCATGAAGAATTAAAACGTTTCAATCGCAGCGATGACTTCAAAAATACAGTTTCCCAGTCTTTACGACAATTTGATGATATGCAACTTAAGGAACGCCGATTTCTTTCTATTTATGACTACTTGTTAAACTTAATAGCGATGTTCTCAATATTTATGTGTTTAGTGTTAGGTGCGCAACAGATTCATGATGGTCAGCTCAATGCTATTTATATTACAAGTATTATATTGATGATATTAACTTTATTTGAACAAGCAGTACCTATGAGCAATGTGGCATATTATAAAGCAGATACAGACCTGGCACTTGAAGAGATACAAGAGGTTATTGTACCTAAGTATAAAATTCCTTCAGAACATACAAACTTAAAGCGTTCGCAAAATCTTTTATTAGAAATTAAAAATGTCACATTTAAATATGAACATCAACATCATTCTACTTTAAAACAGATTAATCTAACCATTGAATATGGTGATAAGGTGGCAATCATTGGTCCTTCAGGATCAGGTAAAAGTACTTTGCTTCATGTATTACTTGGGCTATATCAAATAGAAGAGGGAGAAGTGAGATTAAATGGTAAGGATATGAACAGTATCAATGACAATGATAAATATCAAACATTTAATGCAATGCTTCAATCTCAATATATTTTTGATGGTTCAATTCGTGATAATTTATTTTCTGAGCAATCAGATGATAACCTCAAAAAGGTTCTCGAAGATGTTGGATTAGAATATTTAAATTTAGATAGTATAGTTACGTTAGACGGTCATAATTTATCAGGTGGGGAAGCTCAACGTCTAAGTTTAGCGAGATTGCTATTAAGACCTTCGGCCGGTTTTTGGATATTAGATGAACCTACTACAGCACTAGATATTAATAATACCCAAAAAATTATAAATTTGATTGAATCCTTATCCCAAACACTCATCATAGCTACACATGATTTAGAAATACTTCCAAGATTTAATAAAATTATAGTCATGAATGACGGAGAAATAATAGAAAATGATTCATATCAAGAATTAATGCAGCATGACGGTTATTTAAAAAAAGTAATAGAAATGAATGGAAACGAAATGAAATTTTTTAATTAAATAATATATAACAAAATCCTGAGACACTAAATTTTGTCTCAGGATTTTGTTATATATTGGTAGTCGATGACTAAGATGAAAAAGAACTTGTATTCAGTCTTCTCAGTCATAGTTCTCGTTACCACAAGGAAGGACATGAATTTAATTCAAATTCTGTTCCCACCTTTGTTATATAATATGTTTGAGTGTACAGTGTATTTAAAACTTAACCTTTAACTTTAGTTTCATGACAGCAACACATTACTTTTCTTTTGTTTCGATAAATGCATCGATGACTTTACCTAATAAGCGATTAAGTTCTTTGACCTCTTCTTTAGATAAAGAAGAAGCGGTTGCAACTTTCTCAGATGCGTTGCTTAATTCGGGCCTAATCATTTCACTTTTGTCTGTTAAGTGAATAAATACTTCACGTTGATCTACTTCAGAACGTTCACGTTTGATTAAATCAACTTGTTCCATTCTCTTGAGTAATGGCGATACAGTTCCAGTATCAAGTGCTAATTCTGTAACGACCTTTTTGACGTTAACAGGTGATTCATCCCATAATATTGTTAAAACAAGAAATTGTGGGTATGTTAGATTGTACTTTTTAAAGACTTTGTTAGAATAGTAGCGATTAACTTGTCTTTGAGCATTGTACAAACTAAAGCATAGCTGCTCTTTTAAATTATGTTGTTCAGACATTAAAGTTCTCCTCCAGACATTCTATCCGTATTCTCTTTTTTTTCGGATTGGAATCCATCTATGTTGCTTGTTTTATATACAACACTATGATTCAATGTCATGCTAAAATTAAAGTATGTTTAAAGTTTAGAAGATATCTTACATTAAATCAAGTAAAAAGATAATTAAATATTTATGTTATCATATATTAAAATATTTGTAATAGTAAAGGATATATTAAAATGAAAAATAATAAAAATGAAAAGTTGAAAATCACAATCGTTAGCGGTTTCTTAGGCAGTGGTAAAACTACGTTCCTGACACATTATATTAATGAATTATTAAAAATTGATGAGAAAATAACAGTAATTATGAACGAATTTGGATCATTTGATGTAGATGGTAACCATTTGAGTGAATTAGTCAAAGTGTATCCATTGTTGAACGGTTGTGTTTGTTGTGATATGAAATCAGATTTAGTTCAACAAATTGAGATGCTCAGTCACAACCATGAAACGGACCATATTATAATAGAAGCAACTGGTATCGCGCATCCTATTGAATTGATTATGGCGTGTCAAGATCCTCGCATAGTTCAGTTTGTTGAACGTCCCCACGTTGTTAGTATTGTTGATGCACTTCGCTTTTTACAAAGACAACAGTATACTGACTCCACAAAGCGTCTCATGGAAGAACAACTCGAGGTAAGCGATGTGCTCGTCGTTAATAAATTAGATTTAATATCTGTTGAAGACAGAGATGCTTTAAAGAACCAACTTAACGAAGTAAACAAATATAGTTCAAAAATATATACTACTTATGGACAAGTTAATATCGAGGAGTTGTCACAATTTCGTGATCAATTAGTAATGACACACACACATTCTCATCACCATGGTATAAATAGTATGCAATACACATTTACAACAGCTATTGACCGACAATTATTTTACCAATTTATTTTGCGTATGCCTGATAATGTTTTAAGATTAAAGGGATATGTACAATTTAAAGATGAACCCAATGTGACATATGAGTTTCAATATTCATTTGGTATGCCGGATTATGAAGTTATTAATGGGGATTATCCGTTAACAATAGTATTGATTGGTGAACAACTTGATGTTAACAGACTAAAAAATAAACTCGATGTTTTGCAATTCTCATAAATCAAGGAGAGTATGATAAAAATGAATGAAGATAACCGTAACAAACAAATTAAATTTGAAAGAAACCTAATCACTTTTCCATATTTAGGTTTTGCCTTTATTGTTTTATTATTTAATATTTTTTATACTGATGTAAAAATTACAATGGTCTTATTTGGTCTATTCTTTGCTTACAATTTAGGAATGCTTTTTATAGCCTTCATAAGACATTTTAAACGTACACTTATATTAACCTTAATACTAACAATATTAAGTGGTATAGCATTTTTTGTACTACTTTATGTTTTTGGATTAAATCACGATATTTTTGGATAGTCAGTTATTATATAAATATTTATTTCACTTAAGTATTCAAAAGCTTTGTCATTTCAATGTTATAATTAACATGAAGTGGCAAAGCTTTTTGATTTTTAAAGAAAAAATTAAACAAGGGGGCATTGCTTATGGTCAATAGAAGAAAGATATCAATTATTGGCGCGGGACATACAGGTGGGACTCTAGCATTCATTCTTGCACAAAAGGAATTAGGAGATATTGTGTTGATTGAACGCCAGCAATCAGAGGGTATGGCTAAAGGAAAGGCGTTAGATATTTTAGAAAGCGGACCCATTTGGGGGTTTGACACATCTGTACATGGTTCAGTAAATATAGAAGCTATTAAAGATTCAGACATAGTGGTGATGACTGCAGGTATACCTAGGAAATCAGGAATGACAAGAGAAGAATTAGTTCAAACTAATGAACAAATAGTACGAGAAACTGCATTACAAATTGCAACGTATGCACCTCATTCAATAATTATTGTATTGACTAATCCGGTTGATGTTATGACATATACTGCATTTAAAGCATCAGGTTTTCCTAAAGAACGTATTATTGGTCAATCTGGAATTTTAGACGCTGCAAGATATCGAACTTTTATTGCTCAAGAACTTAACGTGTCTGTCAAAGATGTAAATGGGTTTGTTTTAGGTGGACATGGTGATACGATGTTACCTTTGATTAATAACACACACATTAATGGGATTCCAGTTAAGCATCTTATTTCTGAAGAAAAGATTGATCAAATTGTTGAACGTACACGTAAGGGTGGTGCAGAAATTGTTGCATTACTAGGTCAAGGCTCAGCATATTATGCACCAGCAACTGCTATATATGAAACTATAGATGCAATTTTTAATGATCGGAAACGGTTATTACCAAGTATTGCTTATCTAGAGGGAGAATACGGTTGTTCAGATATTTGTTTCGGAGTTCCTACTATAATAGGATATCAAGGAATAGAAAAGATTATAGAGGTAGATATGAATAATGATGAGTATCAACAACTACAACACTCTGCGCAAGCTGTGAGTGAAGTCAAAAACTCACTAAAATTCAAATAAATAATTATGAAGTTCTACATCTTAAATTGTTAGATTTTTGTGAAAATTGTGTAAAGGGTATTTTTTCGTTGATTTATAAAAGCGCTTTCTTGATATAATGAACATATATTCATAGAATAAGGAGACGATTAAAATGGCTAAAGGGGACCAATATCAAGCTCATACTGAAAAATATCATGATAAAAAGTCTAAAAAAAGTTATAAACCTGTGTGGATTATCATTAGTTTTATTATTTTAATTACAATCTTGTTATTACCCACACCAGCAGGATTACCTGTAATGGCTAAAGCAGCACTAGCTATTTTAGCTTTCGCTGTAGTTATGTGGGTTACAGAAGCAGTTACTTATCCAGTTTCTGCAACATTAATTTTAGGATTAATGATACTTTTACTAGGTTTAAGTCCAGTTCAAGATTTATCCGAAAAACTTGGAAACCCTAAAAGTGGCGACATAATACTAAAAGGTAGCGATATTTTAGGAACGAATAACGCGCTTAGTCACGCTTTTAGTGGTTTTTCAACCTCAGCCGTAGCACTTGTAGCTGCAGCATTATTTTTAGCAGTAGCTATGCAGGAAACCAATTTACATAAACGACTTGCATTACTTGTGCTATCAATTGTTGGAAATAAAACTAGAAATATAGTCATTGGTGCTATTTTAGTATCTATTGTTCTAGCATTCTTTGTACCATCAGCTACAGCACGTGCTGGTGCAGTTGTCCCAATATTACTGGGAATGATTGCTGCATTTAATGTGAGTAAGGATAGTAGACTTGCTTCATTATTAATTATTACTGCTGTACAAGCAGTTTCGATATGGAATATAGGTATTAAAACGGCTGCAGCACAAAATATTGTAGCCATCAATTTTATTAACCAAAATTTAGGACATGATGTATCATGGGGAGAGTGGTTTTTATATGCTGCGCCGTGGTCAATCATTATGTCTATAGCTCTTTATTTTATAATGATTAAGTTTATGCCACCTGAACATGATGCAATTGAAGGTGGAAAAGAGTTAATTAAAAAGGAACTTAATAAATTAGGACCAGTCAGTCATAGAGAATGGCGACTAATTGTGATTTCAGTGCTTTTATTATTCTTCTGGTCGACTGAGAAAGTATTGCATCCGATTGATTCAGCTTCGATTACACTAGTTGCTCTAGGTATTATACTAATGCCAAAGATTGGTGTTATTACTTGGAAAGGTGTTGAAAAGAAGATTCCTTGGGGGACGATTATAGTATTTGGTGTAGGAATCTCACTTGGTAATGTATTGCTTAAAACAGGAGCCGCTCAATGGTTAAGTGATCAAACATTTGGTTTGATGGGTCTTAAACATTTACCGATCATAGCAACTATTGCGTTAATTACCTTATTTAATATATTAATACATTTAGGTTTTGCAAGTGCAACGAGCTTAGCCTCTGCGTTAATACCTGTGTTTATTTCTTTGACTTCAACGCTAAATTTAGGTGATCATGCTATTGGTTTTGTATTAATACAACAATTTGTGATTAGTTTTGGTTTCCTACTACCTGTCAGTGCACCACAAAATATGCTTGCATATGGTACTGGGACTTTTACCGTAAAGGATTTTTTAAAGACAGGTATACCTTTAACGATAGTAGGTTATATTTTAGTTATCGTATTTAGTTTGACGTATTGGAAATGGCTTGGTTTAGTGTAAGTAAAAGATTTAGGTATTAAAATGATAATTATAAATGTCTCGTAAAGTTTAATATTTTAACTTTACGAGACATTTTTTATAAACTCGTGGCAAGTTAATCTTAATAGTTGAAATGTATCGTATAAAAAATATATGAATGTAAATAGAATTTAGTATTAGAGAATAACAAAAAATTGATGTTAGGTGGTAAAATCTAATGGCTATAGGTGTCATATTAAATAGAGTTTTTAGGCTAAATAATAATCCATTATTTGATTATATATATAGTAATAAAGAATCTATAAATCATTGTTATTTTATTATTCCAACTGAAGAGTTTGAAGAAGAAGCAAAAAAGAAAGCACAATACTATTATGGGTCCATACAGAAGTTTATGTATGAACTACAACGATATGATATAGAACCCTTTTTGATGTCTTATGATAAATTAATAGACTTTTGTAAAAAACAAGCTATAGACAAAGTTGTTGTTGCAGGTGATATTATGAGTTATCATCACGAAGAATATGACATTTTACATCAAAGGAAACGATTTAAACAAGCTAATATTCAAGTAATATCATTAAGAGCAAATCATTATTTTAACCCCCGCAAAACACATAATAAACAAGGGGAACCATATAAAGTATTTACCAGTTTTTATAGAAAATGGCGTCCTTACTTAATGATTAGAGATGAATATGACTATCATTTAGAAGATATTTCAAAGGTTGTAGTGAAATCTCAACATAAAATTAAAGAAGATTATCATTCATATGGTATAAGTGAACGTGATGTTCAAAATCGTTGGTCTGAATTTTTATCTCAAGATATCGAAAATTATAAAGAAAACAGGGAATACTTGCCTGAAGTATTAACAAGCCAACTAAGTATTTACTTAGCTTATGGAATGATAGATATTATACAAGTTTTCAACGATTTACTTCAAAATTATGATAAAAATGAACAAAATTACGAAACTTTTATACGTGAATTGATTTTTAGAGAGTTTTATTATGTATTAATGACCAATTATCCCGAAACAGCTCATGTTGCTTTTAAAGAAAAATACCAACAATTGAAATGGTCTTATAATGAAGAGAATTTTAAACTGTGGAAAGATGGGAATACTGGTTTTCCAATTATTGATGCAGCAATGGAGGAACTTAAAACAACTGGATTTATGCATAATCGCATGAGAATGGTAGTTTCTCAATTTTTAACTAAAGATTTGTTTATTGACTGGATTTGGGGTGAGTCATTTTTCAAACAAAAATTAATAGATTATGATGCAGCTTCAAATGTTCACGGATGGCAGTGGTCAGCTTCTACTGGAACAGATGCTGTACCATACTTTAGAATGTTTAATCCTATAAGACAAAGCGAGCGTTTTGATAATAATGCACGATATATAAAAACTTACATTCCAAGATTAAATCAGGTAGATGCTAAGTATTTACACGATACTCATAAATTCGAGCAACAAATAAAGGGGCAAGGTGTTGAAATAGGTAAAGACTATCCTAAACAAATGATTGATCACAAAGAAAGTAGACAACGTGTAATGTCAGAATTCAAAGCATTAGATTAAATAAAAAAGATCTGAACAACAGTATATAGGTGTTCAGATCTTTATCTAGTTACATAAAAAAGCAAACATAGATTAAAATATATTCTAACAAAGTTAAAATATACATATATTTAAGATTTAATTTAGTTTTCAAAGGTACTTCCCAATTTGTATAACGGGGCTCATAATAAAATAATTGCATCAAATATAATCCTATCCCTAACGGTAAACACATTAATAAAATAGCTTTAGTATAACTCCATCCTATTTGATGCCATAAATGACCTATCATAAGTTGAATAATGATGAGACATACCATTAAAATTACTTCAATTATCATTGGTATAATCTCACCCCTTTAATAAACAATATGACTGTTGCTTGTATGAGCACCATTAAAACGACAAATAGTAACGCTTTAACATCTATGATTAAAAAAACCTCTTTCACAATTTTTAAAGGTGCATTTAATAAATAGACAGTATGTAATCTTAAGAATCGACCGATGTAAATACCTAATCCATTTAAGAACATTAATATAACTATCAATAGTCGATTTAACCATACATAAGACGTAAAATGTGCAATTTCTAAAAATATAAGAATTGTGAGGTATATTGCTAAGAGTACGCCAAGTATTAAATAGGTGAAATAAATCCATTCTGTGATGTTTAATCCAGCTAAAAAGTTAAATTGAAATTGGTTTAAGTGTATGAGATCGGTAATCATATAAAATGTGTTTGGAACTAATAATAGAAATATGAGTCCGAAAACAATAAATAAGGGCCATTCAAAAGCTTTGACTGGTTTGAACAATTTTAAAAGTAGACAAAGTTCAAATGGCACGTATGCTAAAAATAAATTTAACGTCATAAAGTTAAAAATATGTGATTCAGTCATAGATATAACAAATAAGATAATAAAGTATATTCTTGCAAAGTAACGAGATTGCATAACCACGCACTACTTTCTATAGAGTTTGATAATCGAGAGTTAATGATAACTTTTACAGTGAGGCATTTCAAACAATTTGAGGTGTTTTCTGTTTATACAGATGTGAAAGCGAAGAAAAATTATACCGTATGTTCATTAGACTTTAGTCAATTGGATAAAGGTTTTGTCGAAAGTTTATGAAGATACAGGTTCGTTTAATTATATGTTAAATTTTTAACTAAAAAATTAGAGTTTAGTGAAATTTAAAAATTAAAGTTTTTCAAAATGATTGTCATGTCACGTTAAATTGTTATACAATGTAGAAACTTTTAGTAAAGTAAAGTTCTTATGTGGGACATTAAAAATAAATTTGCGATAAATTTCAAAATTATTGGTATGCTTACTATATTAGAAAAAAAGGGGGGTTCCTATGAAAAAACAATTATTCATTCTTTATTTTAATATATTTCTTATATTTTTAGGGATTGGATTAGTTATTCCTGTACTTCCTGTATATTTGAAGGATTTAGGATTAAAAGGTAGTGACTTAGGAATGCTAGTTGCTGCTTTTGCATTATCACAAATGATTATTTCACCATTTGGTGGGACACTAGCTGATAAATTGGGTAAAAAATTAATTATATGTATCGGTTTAGTATTCTTTGCTGTCTCTGAATTTATGTTCGCAGCCGGTCAAAGTTTTACCATTTTAATCATTTCACGTGTTTTAGGTGGCTTTAGTGCAGGCATGGTCATGCCTGGTGTAACAGGTATGATTGCAGATATTTCTCCAGGAGCTGATAAAGCTAAAAACTTTGGTTACATGTCGGCAATTATTAATTCAGGTTTTATATTAGGACCTGGATTTGGAGGCTTTTTAGCTGAAATTTCACATAGATTACCTTTCTATGTTGCTGGAACATTAGGTGTTGTTGCATTCATTATGTCAGTTTTATTAATTCATAATCCTCAAAAAGCAACTACAGATGGATTCCACCAATATCAACCTGAATTATTCACTAAAATTAATTGGAAAGTATTTATTACTCCAGTCATATTAACACTTGTATTAGCATTTGGTTTATCTGCTTTTGAAACATTATTTTCTTTATATACAGCTGACAAAGTAAATTATACTCCTAAAGATATTTCGATAGCTATTATCGGTGGAGGCGTGTTTGGCGCATTATTCCAAGTATTCTTCTTTGATAAATTTATGAAATATATGAGTGAACTTAATTTTATTGCATGGTCATTACTATATTCAGCCATTGTTCTCGTTATGTTAGTGCTTGCAAACGGTTATTGGACGATTATGATTATTAGCTTTGTTGTTTTTATAGGTTTTGATATGATTAGACCAGCTTTAACCAATTACTTCTCGAATATAGCAGGCAAACGGCAAGGTTTTGCAGGTGGATTGAATTCAACTTTTACCAGTATGGGTAACTTTATAGGTCCTCTTGTAGCTGGTGCATTATTCGATGTTAATTTAGAGTTTCCTTTATATATGGCTATTGCGGTTTCATTAAGTGGAATTATCATTATTTTTATTGAAAAAGGACTTAAGTCACGCCGTAAAGAAGCAAATTAATACGGGGCCCCAACAAAGAGAATTTCGCCGAGAAATTCTACGGACAGAGCAAGTTTTGGGGACGAGGTGGGACACAGTGTTCAAGACGAATTCTGTGTCCCACTTCTTTTGTTTTATAACTTGTAATGTAAAGTTGATGTTATCTCAAATATAAGTTTTAAAAGATTATGAGTTATTAGTGGTTTATGTAACAAAAATAACAACTATATTAATGTTAGTGTTACAAATATTACAATCTATTTAAATTGTAATCTACATATCTTTTATTAAAAGTTGTTGTGTTAAGATAGAATAAATCTTAAGAGAAATGTGGGTAAGGAGATGAAATTGAAAAACTTATTTTTAAGTTCTGTTGCAGTTATTTTATCAATTTGTTTAGTACTTTTATTATTTTTAGCTACAAACCAAAATGCATTAGCGAAAGTCCATAAAACAATTTGTACTTTTACTAAAGTGAAAACAGTATCTCATAACGATATATTCCCTAACTTAAATATGAATCATGTTGCTGAAGCTTCAGAAAAAAACTCTGATCACCAAAAGAATGTTAATAAAACAAATCAACAAAGTGTAAGAACGCAAGCATCTTATGATTTCAACCCACAGGAATGTAAAGTAATTGCTTTGAATTACGCTGAGAATCATTTAAGCAAAAAATATAATATAGAGCGTACTTTCAACGAGTCGCTTCATTCAGTATATGTATTTTCTAGTGAAAATAAACTTCATCAAACTAAGGTTAAAGTCAATAAAAGTGGGACTGTACATGCATCAAACATCAATAATCATTAATTAACACGCTTTCTTCTATATAAGAAAGGGTGTTTTTTAATAGTGTTAGTGTAAATGAAATAAAGTTTTCATGTTAAAATGAGATGTGAATGATTGTTATAAAGGGTGAGAATATGTCTAAAACTAAAAAAACAAATGCAATGCGGATTTTAGATAGAGCTAAAATTAATTATCAAATGAATACTTACGAAGTTACTGACAAGCATCAACATGGAGAAGAGATTGCACAACTCGTAGGTGCTAAAATAGAAGAAGTCTTTAAAACACTTGTACTAGAGAATTCCAATCATGAACACTATGTTTTTGTCATTCCAGTTAATGAAACCTTAGATATGAAGAAGGCGGCTCATGTTGTTAATGAAAAGAAATTGAATTTAATGCCTCTCGATCAATTAAAACAAGTAACAGGGTATGTTAGAGGAGGATGTTCACCTATCGGTATGAAACATTCCTTTAAAACGACGATTGATGCTTCCGCTAAAAATTTAGAAAAAGTTTATATTAGCGGAGGTCAAAGAGGAATGCAAATTATCATTCATGTGAATGATTTAATTGACATGACAAAGGCTCAGGTAGAATCTATTACACAGAATTAAACGTATATAGACATTTAATGTTTCAACATTATTTAATACTTAGAAAATGATTTCTGAAAATTAAAATGTACGTCTTAAAGTGTGATGATACAATCCATTTCAAACACCTAATCTGAAAGGTGTTTTTATTTTTGTCATAAAATGATTGTTTTTGATTGAAAATGGAAGATTTTGATTGAAATATGTAAGCGTAGCCATTACAATATAAGTGAATTAGGGGAGGTATAGCAGTGATATCAGAAAAACGACAGAATTTAATTTTACAAGAATTAACTCAAAAGGACTTTTTAACACTTCAAGATTTAGTTGATAGAACAGGATGTAGTGCATCAACTATACGAAGAGATTTATCTAAGTTGCAGAATATGGGTAAATTACAACGAGTACATGGTGGTGCTACAATTCATCAAAATCGAGTTAAGGAACCTAAGTTATCTGAAAAAAGAACTCAGAATTTACGTGAAAAACAAGAAATCGCTAAACGTGCTGCATGTGATATCCAAGATCATGAATGTATATTTCTAGATGCGGGTTCCTCAACTTTTGAGTTAATTCAATATATTGAGGCAAAAGATATTACTGTTGTAACAAACGGAATGACACATGTTGAAGAACTATTAAAGCACGGTATTAAAACTTTAATGGTTGGTGGCCAAGTTAAACCTACGACAATGGCTACAGTTGGTGCTAACGCGTTAGAAACATTAAGACGTTATTGTTTTGATCGTGCTTTTATAGGAATGAACGGTATTGATGTGAAATATGGATTAACAACCCCTGATGAACAAGAAGCTTTGATTAAAGAAACAGCTATGAAACTATCAAATCACAAATATGTGCTTGTCGATCAATCAAAGTTTAATCAAATTTATTTTGCAAGAGTTCCAATTTTAGATGGACTTAGCATCATAACTTCGCAAAAAGCAATGCAAAGCAAGATGACTGAAGCTTACATGAATGAATTTAATTTTATAGGAGGGAAATCATGATATATACAGTTACCTTCAATCCTTCAATCGATTACATCATTTTTACTGATGGATTTGAAATATCAGGATTAAACCGGGCAAAAGCAACGTATAAATTTGCAGGAGGTAAGGGAATCAATGTATCAAGAGTACTTAAAACTTTAGATGTTGATTCTACAGCCTTAGGATTTTCAGGAGGTTTCCCTGGAGATTTTATTGCTCAAACACTTGAGGACAGTAATATCCAATCAGATTTTGTTCAAGTAGATGAGGATACGCGTATTAATGTAAAACTAAAATCAGGTCAAGAAACAGAAATCAATGCACCCGGACCTAAAGTGACACACGCGCAATTTGAACAACTTTTATCTCAAATACGTCGTACTACAAACGACGATATTGTTATTGTAGCTGGAAGTGTACCGAACAGTATTCCAAGTGATGCTTATGCACAAATAGCACAAATCACTGAAAAAACTGGTGCGCAACTAGTTGTTGATGCAGAAAAAGATCTTGTTGAAACAGTATTACCATATCGACCATTATTTATTAAACCAAACAAAGATGAATTAGAAGTAATGTTTAACACTACAGTCAAGAGTGATGAAGATGTTATAAAATATGGTAAAGAAATTTTGAAAAAAGGGGCACAATCAGTCATCATTTCACTTGGTGGCGATGGTGCAATATATGTTGATCAACATCAAAGCATTAAAGCTGTGAATCCACAAGGACATGTAGTTAATACAGTAGGATCTGGTGATAGTACAGTGGCAGGTATGGTAGCAGGGTTGTCCATGGGTCTTAATATAGATGAAGCTTTTCAACAGGCCGTAGCTTCAGGAACAGCGACTGCTTTTTCAGAAGATTTAGCGACAAGAGATGCTATAGAAAATATTAAATCTCAAGTGACAATTTCTGTACTTGATGGGGAGTGAAAAAGATGAGAATTACTGAACTGTTAACTAAAGAAACAATAGCGATGGATTTAGATGCTTCTGATAAAAGTGGGGTGATTACTGAGCTTGTTAATCAATTGGATAAAGCAGGTAAGTTAAGTGACCCTGTATCGTTTAAAGAGGCAATTCATAATCGTGAATCTCAGAGCACAACAGGAATTGGTGAAGGTATTGCTATACCACATGCTAAAGTTGCAGCAGTTAAAACACCTGCAATTGCATTCGGTAAATCTAAAGAAGGTGTGGATTATCAAAGTTTAGACATGCAACTTGCACACTTATTCTTTATGATTGCAGCGCCTGAAGGTGGAGCACAAACGCATTTAGATGCGCTTGCGAAACTTTCTGGAATATTAATGGATGAGAAAATACGTGAAAAATTAATTCATGCTGAATCTCCTGAAGAAGTGTTAAACATTATCGATGAAGCGGATGATGAGGCAACAAAAGAAGAAGAAGCAGAAGCGAACGAAAATGCAACTGTTTCAACTGACAACTCAAATCAAGATAATAATGAGCCATATGTTTTAGCTGTTACAGCATGCCCAACTGGGATTGCCCACACATATATGGCACGTGATGCTTTGAAAAAGCAAGCTGAGAAGATGAACATCAAAATTAAAGTTGAAACAAATGGTTCTAGTGGTATTAAAAACCATTTAACTGAACAAGATATAGAACGTGCAACTGGAATAATTGTTGCAGCAGATGTCCATGTAGAAACTGATCGTTTTGATGGGAAAAATGTGGTTGAGGTTCCTGTTGCTGATGGTATTAAGCGTCCCGAGGAACTAATTAATACAGCTTTAGATACAAATCGTAAACCATTTGTAGCGCAAGGTGGATCTAAAAAACATGACGATAATGAAGAAAAGTTAAGTCCAGGAAAAGCATTCTATAAACACTTAATGAATGGTGTTTCTAATATGTTACCACTTGTTATTTCGGGTGGTATCTTAATGGCAATTGTATTCTTATTCGGCGCAAACTCATTTAAGCCTGATAGTTCAGAATATAATGCATTTGCCGAACAATTATGGAATATTGGTAAAAATAGTGCCTTTGCTTTAATTATTCCAATTTTAGCTGGTTTCATTGCACGTAGTATTGCAGATAAACCAGGTTTTGCAGCTGGTTTAGTTGGTGGTATGTTAGCTATTTCTGGAGGTTCTGGCTTTATTGGTGGAATTATTGCTGGTTTCTTAGCAGGTTATTTAACTCAAGGAATTAAATATATTACACGTAAATTGCCACAAGCAATTGAAGGCTTGAAACCTACTTTAATCTATCCATTACTTTCAGTTTCAATTACTGGATTGTTAATGGTGTATGTCTTTAATCCGCCAGCAGCTTGGTTAAATCATTTGCTACTAAATGGTTTAAATAGTCTGTCAGGCTCTAATATTATGTTACTTGGTCTTGTGATTGGAGCTATGATGGCAATTGACATGGGCGGTCCATTTAATAAAGCAGCTTATGTATTTGCTACTGCTGCATTAACGGAAGGAAATGCAGCTCCTATTACTGCAGCGATGATTGGTGGTATGATTCCTCCATTAGCTATCGCTACAGCAATGTTAATCTTTAGAAGAAAATTCACTAAAGAGCAAAGAGGCTCAATTGTACCAAACTATGTCATGGGATTATCATTTATTACTGAAGGTGCCATCCCATTCGCAGCTGCCGATCCATTACGTGTGATTCCTTCAATGATGGTTGGCTCAGGTGTGGCTGGAGCAATTGCTTTAGGTTTAGGATCAAGTATCAAAGCACCTCATGGTGGAATTTTCGTCATTATTGGTACTGATTTTAACCATATACTTCAAACTCTTATTGCTTTAGTTGTGGGTACGTTAGTTTCAGCTTTAATTTATGGTTTCTTGAAACCAAAAGTAACAGAAAATGAAATTCAAGCATCTCAAGCTATGGATGAATAGTAATTTCAAAATTAGTAATAACAATGCTTTAAATATATAGAAAATTAATTGAATTAAACGGTGATTTCCATTTTGAAAATAAATGGGAATTGCCGTTTTTTTTGAATCGAAACTTATGTTGCATTGGTTAGATTGAATGTTATCGTTGTAATAAAGACTAAGAAGTTTTAATAAATTTACATTAAATAGTTATTTTGTATGAAAATAATATCTTAAATTAAAAATACAGTTATTAAATTAAGAATATAGAGTAAATTAGTAAAATTCATCTGTTAACCAGTAAAATATTGAAAAAGTGATATTCATTACGAAGAAAGATATAATAAAATAGTTCAGTCAACTACTAATAATTCAAAGAAAAGAAGGGTTCAATCATGTCAGAATATGTTTTAACGAATGGCATCGTATATACAGAAAATGAAATGATTAACAATGGATATGTTCATATTAAAGATGGGAAAATTTTAGACGTTGGTAAGTGTCCTTTTCATCCGTCATCGTCGCATAATACAATTGACATTATTGATGTAAAAAAACGACATATACTGCCAGGATTTATAGATATTCACATCCATGGGGGGTATGGTGAAGATGCCATGGATGCATCTGAACAAGGCTTACAACATTTAGCAGAATCACTCCTTTCTGAGGGGACAACATCTTTTTTAGCAACAACAATGACACAGTCAACAGTCAATATTGAGCGAGCACTTCAAACTATTGCTAAATATACTCAACAACAAGATGTTACAAATGCTGCCGAAATTGTGGGAGTACATCTTGAAGGTCCATTTATTTCAGAACATAAAGTAGGCGCACAACATCCTCAATTCGTACAACGTCCTACGGTTGATAAAATAAAGTCGTTTCAGGAAGTAGCGAATGGACTAATTAAGATTATTACGTACGCTCCTGAAGTTGATGGAGCAACAGAAACGTTAAAGACAATGAAAAATGATATCATTTTTTCAATCGGACATACGGTGGCAACGTTTGATCAAGCGAATACAGCTGTGAGTCATGGTGCCAAACACATCACTCATTTGTATAATGCAGCGACCGGCTTTCAACATAGAGAACCAGGTGTATTTGGTGTAGCCTGGTTAAATCAAGGGTTGCATACTGAAATGATTGTGGATGGTGTTCATTCACATCCTGCATCCATCGCACTTGCATATAGACTTAAGGGGAATCAAAGCTGTTATTTAATTACAGATGCGATGAGAGCTAAAGGAATGCCAGAAGGACATTATGATTTAGGTGGTCAGGATGTGATTGTAAAGGGAAGTGAAGCACGCCTGTCTTCTGGGGCTTTAGCTGGAAGTATACTCAAAATGAACGAAGGACTTAAAAATTTAATACAATTTACAGGTGACACGATTGAGCATTTATGGAGAGTAACAAGTTTAAATCAAGCGATAACATTAGGTATAGACGACATAAAAGGTAGTATTAAAATCGGGAAAGATGCAGATATTGTTATCATAGATGATGCATGTAATGTTGAAACGACGATTAAAAATGGAAAATATCATGCTTTCAAATGATTTGTCATTGGTTGAATAAAAAAATTATTTTGTCTACAATATAGTATTGGCATATGTTTAACATATAACAAAAGATTTATGATAGAATGAAGCCAATCACATTTTTTACGGGGAGTATCACGATGGGAAGGTCTTAGCATGTAGTTGTCACTTATTGAGTCATGATGATTTAAATACGTGTTACCTAAGCGTGACACAACATATATGGAGGTGAATCCCTAGAAATAGGGAATTAATTGGAAACTTCGACCATAATTAGTTTAGCTATATTTTTTCTTTTGATTGCATTAACAACAGTATTCGTTGGGTCAGAATTTGCACTAGTAAAAGTGAGATCAACGCGTATTGAACAATTAGTAGATGAGGGTAATAAGAGCGCAAAAATTGTCAAAAAAATGATAGACAATCTTGATTATTACTTATCTGCCTGTCAATTAGGTATTACAGTAACATCTTTAGGCTTAGGTTGGTTAGGTGAACCGACATTTGAAAAGATGATGCACCCACTATTCGAGTTATTACATTTACCTAGTCCTTTAACAACGACGATTTCATTTGTTGTTTCATTCATTGTTGTGACATATTTACATGTTGTATTAGGCGAATTGGCACCTAAATCATTTGCTATTCAACATACAGAACAACTTGCACTTTTATATTCAAGACCATTATTTTATTTTGGTAATTTTATGAAACCACTTATATGGTTAATGAATGGTTCTTCTCGTGTGATTGTCAGAATGTTTGGATTTGATCCAGATGCTCAAACTGATGCAATGTCAGAAGAAGAAATAAAAATTATTATAAACAATAGTTATAACGGTGGAGAGATTAACCAAACCGAGCTTGCGTATATGCAAAATATTTTTTCATTTGATGAACGTCATGCAAAAGATATTATGGTGCCACGTACACAAATGGTTACGCTCAACGAACCATTTAATGTAGATGAATTATTAGATACTATCAAAGAACATCAGTTTACAAGATATCCAATCACTGAAGATGGTGATAAAGACCATGTAAAAGGTTTTATAAATGTCAAAGAGTTTTTAACAGAATATGCGTCAGGTAAACCGATTAAAATCGCCAATTATATTCATGAATTACCCATGATTTCAGAGACAACTAGAATAAGTGATGCTCTTGTAAGAATGCAAAGAGAGCATGTACATATTAGTTTGATTATAGATGAGTATGGTGGGACAGCTGGTATTTTAACAATGGAAGATATTTTAGAAGAAATTGTTGGTGAAATCAGAGACGAATTTGATGATGACGAAGTTAACGATATAGTTAAACTTGATGATCATACTTATCAAATTAATGGTCGTGTTTTACTTGATGATTTAAATGAAAAATTTGGCATAGAGTTTGAAGATTCTGAAGATATTGATACTATTGGTGGTTGGTTACAATCACAAAATACTAATTTGCAAAAAGATGACTTCGTTGATACTGAATATGATCGTTGGACGATTACAGAAATCGACAATCATCAAATTATTTGGGTCAACTTAAATTATGAATTTAATAGTGGACGTCCTTCTGTTAATGAAGAACAAGAAGATGACGAACGTGATTAATATTTCAAAAGATAAGTTGTGGGATAGAACACCAAGTGAGTTCTATCCCACTTTTTGTTTTATATAAGGATACTCATCATTTAAGGAATAATAAATTGCTTTATATTAAAATAACACAATGAATAGCTCTAATTTGTTTCATCAGTAAATAAAAAAGGTATTAAAATGTTAATAAGTGAATAATTTCTATGTAAATAAGGAGAGTTAATGTACTATGACAAATGATGTCCAAATTTTAAATAACGGTTATCCAATGCCTGCAGTTGGATTAGGAGTTTATAAGATAGCGGATGAGCAGATGGAAGAGGTTGTCCGTACAGCTTTAGATGCAGGATATCGTGCATTTGATACGGCATACTTTTATGGAAATGAAAAAGCCTTAGGTAGTGCATTAAAACATTCAAATGTTGAGAGGGACGAGTTATTCATAACATCTAAACTTTGGAATGATTATCAAGGTTATGACCAAACAATAGAGTACTTTAATAAATCATTGGACAATTTAGGGTTAGACTATTTAGATTTATTTTTAATTCATTGGCCTTGTGAAAATGATCAATTGTATATTGAATCATATAAAGCCTTAGAACATTTATATGAAGAAGGTAAAATAAAAGCCATTGGTGTATGTAACTTTAAGATACATCATTTAGAAAAGTTAATGAAAGAAACTAAAATTACACCACAGGTGAATCAAATTGAGTTACATCCGTACTTTAACCAACAAGATGTACAAGACTTTTGTGATGAACATGATATTAAAGTAACAGCTTGGATGCCTTTAATGCGCAATAAAGGGTTGCTTGATGACCCTGTAATTACAGATATTGCTCATCGTTATGATAAAACACCTGCACAAATTGTCTTACGTTGGCATCTTGCACATAATCGTATTATCATTCCTAAATCACAAACACCTAAACGTATTAAAGAAAATTTTGATATTTTTGATTTTAATCTTGAGTTAACAGATGTTGCAGAAATAGATAGTTTAAATAAAAATGCTAGACAAGGAAAAGATCCTGATGATGTCAGTATTGGAGATTTGAAATAAATATAATTAATCAGTTAGAGTTAACTTTAAAAAAATAATTAAATTCTTTTTACTAAAAGTTAATGTGATGCTCATAAAAGAAAATATTTAAAACTATTAAGCTTAATTTAAGATTATGTAAATACACAGTATTTAACTAGAATGTATGACAAGGAAATTGATAAAATGATAGCAAATAGTTCAGAGAAAAGGATGTCATTTAATGAAAATCAGAGTCATCGTCCCTTGCTATAATGAAGGCGAAGTCGTTTTGAAAACTTATGACAAATTAACTGAAATAATGAAGAAAGATAGTTTAATCAAAAATTATGAATACGATTTACTCTTTATTAACGATGGTAGTACAGATACGACAATACATCATATCAAGAATATTGTTGCGTATGATAACCATGTTAAATATCTTTCATTCAGTCGAAACTTTGGCAAAGAAGCTGCAATGATTGCTGGCTATCAGCATAGCACAATGCACGACGCGGTGATTATGATTGATGGAGATTTACAACATCCGCCTGAATATATTCCACAAATGATAGAGGGTTACATTGAAGGTTATGATCAAGTGGTTGCTAAGAGAAATCGTCAGGGAGAGAATTTTGTACGTAAAACTTTGTCTCGTTGTTATTATAAATTAATTAATGCATTTGTAGAGGATATCCAATTTGAAGACGGCGTTGGTGATTTTAGATTACTCAGTCGACGTGCAGTTCAAGCTTTAACAACACTTGATGAATATAATCGTTTCTCTAAGGGTCTATTTGAATGGATAGGTTATGAAACAAAAGTATTTCAATATGAAAATGTGACGCGTGAAGATGGAGAATCTAAGTGGACTTTTAGAAAGTTACTCAACTATGGTATTGATGGACTCATCTCTTTTAACAATAAGCCTTTACGCATGATGATATACTTAGGTATGTTCACGTTTTCTATCAGTATTTTATATATAATTTATTTATTAATAAATATTTTGATTAATGGTATAAATATACCTGGTTATTTTACTACGATTGCTGCTATATTATTGTTGGGTGGTATTCAATTAATGTCTATTGGCGTAGTAGGAGAATATATTGGTCGTATTTATTATGAAGTTAAACATAGACCGAAGTATATTGTTGAAAACTCTAATATTCAGACTGAGAATCTCGACATGAGATATAATGCTTTAAACCTGAATAAAAATAGAAACAACAAGCGTAGTAATGATTTATATAAATTAAGTTCTTTTTATAAAGTTAAAACATATAGTGATACGTATGCATCAAATTATTCTCAAGATGAAGGTTTTAAAGAGCGTGTACATTAATGAAAACCGAATGTAGCTAGAGTGTTCAAACTCATTCCAGCTACATTCGGTTTTTTAATGCAATACAAATTACTTTTTAAATTGAAATTTTTTTAAGGTAAGTGTCATCGTGGTTCCAATGTCTAAATCACTTTGGACTGTAATAGAGGCGTCAATTTGTTGTGCTAACTCATTTGCAATGTATAATCCTAACCCCGAACCACCAGTCTTAGTATTTCGAGAATCTTCAACTCTAAACGTTCTTTCAAAGATACGTGATTGAAGTTCTGGAACGATACCTATGCCCTCATCTTTTATTGAAATACTAATGACGTCGTTTTCTTTACACTCAGAAATAATAATATCAATACGGCTACCAGAATTAGAAAATTTTAATGCATTATCTAGTAAATTGGTCAAAATACGTTCGATTGGAGGTCGATACTGGTAGAATGCATCAATATCTGTGCAGAAATTAACTTCAAGTGTACGATTTTCTTGTTTTATGTGTTGTTCGTATGGTTGTAATATATTAACAAGTAATTGATCGAGCTGTATTAATTCCAAAGGATAAGAACGTCCAGTATTTAAATTAATCACATGTGTAATGTCATCAAATAAAATTGATAAACGATTTGCTTGTTTAATTAATATTTCATATGCTTCATGAACTTCTTGAGGATCACTAATGACGCCATCCCGTAAACCTTCAGAATATGATCGAATACCAGCTAAAGGTGTTTTTAAATCATGTGCAAGGTTTTGTATGATTTCAGTTTTTTCTTGTTGCTCGTTTTTTATCATATTCATTTGATTATTGATTTCATATGCCATTTTATTAAAAGAATCATTCAACTCTTTAATTTCTCTAGGAGACTGAAATGTTTCATCATCAATGAATTTTTCGTGATTTATAAATTGCTTAGTCTTAATATTGAATTGCTTAATCTTCTGAATTAAAGGATTAATAAAAATACTACAAATCGAAAGTGTTAAACAGCTTGTTATCATAGTAGTGATGGCTAAAGTGAGTGTCATGTGACCATTAAACCACATGAGCTTATATGCAATAACCAGTATAATTGTTGTTAAAATAACGCTTGAAATGACACCGATAATGATTTGACTTCTTATTGAAAAAATAGTTATCGGCTCCTTTCAAACTTATAACCAAGGCCCCACACAGTTGTAATAGTGTAGGGTAAAAAATCATGTTTTTCTAATTTCTCGCGAATTCTATGTATGTGGACATTGACAGTGTTAGCATCTTCGTAATAGTCATATCCCCATACTTTTTCTAGAAGTTCGGATTTAGAAATAACTTCACCTTCTCTAGAAGCAAGATACCATAGCAATTCAAATTCTTTAATGCGCATAGGTATCTCTATATTGTTAATGGTAAGTGTCTTGCTTAAATTTTTTAAAACTAAACCATCAAATTCTAATTGCTCAATTTTATTAGAATGATTTGATTTACTCATTCTAGCGAGAAGGTTATTAGTACGTAATACTAGTTCTCTTGGGCTAAAGGGTTTTTTAATATAGTCATCAGCACCTAACGTCAGTGCGTATATCGTGTCATGTTCTTGAGTTTTTGCTGTTAGATATATGAAAGGTATATCAAGTTGCATATCTTTCATTTTTTTGACAATATCGTATCCGCTAACTTCCGGCATCATAATGTCTAAAATCATAATATCTATATCTGAAGATAATAATTTTAGTGCTTCTTTACCACATGTTGTTGTCGTAACCTGATATCCTTCATATTCGAAATACGTTTGACAAATGTCTACAATATCTTTTTCATCATCCACGATTAGTAAGTGGGTCATGCTTATCTTCACCTCGGTTATTACGGTCTCTAAAATAAGCGATGATTTCTTTAAGTGATACCTTAGCCAATAAAGAGTGGCTCATGAGTAAAATAATAAAGAAAGCTAATTGTAGAGGGTACGTAAAAATCATATCTGCTAAAATATAATTTATCATAACGAAGGCTCCAAAGAAACTTGCAGCGTATGCAAATATACCTAAAATTAAACCTAAACCAATTGCCATTTCCCCTAAAGGTACGATTATATTAAATAATCCTGTTGTGTGTGCAACAATATGTTCAAAAAACCATTTATACCATTGAGGAGAGTCTGTGTTATCTCTAATTACCGGAACTAGCCCGTTTAATGTAAAATCACCTGTAAATTTCTCCCATCCTTGTCTGAAAATAACAATACCTGAAATTACACGAATTAAAAATATTATAAATAAACTTATTTTCTTCATGATTAACACTCTCTTTCTATAGTTAAAAACGCCTACATTTAATAGCTAAATTATTTTAATTTAGCGCCACCAAAAATTACATGTGCTTTTTCGCAATAAATTGTTACTTCATTGTATTTTTCTAAATCTACATTTTTTAAATCAAAAGTTTGTTTGGATTTATTGTAGTCTACTGTTGAAATCTTTTTACCGGATTTAATATCTCCGTTTTTAGTTAGGTAAACATATAGGTCTGGACCTTTAGAAGATTTGTAATTCTCTAACATAAGTTTGCCATTTTCAATTTTAGCTTTACCTTCTACTTTTTCTCCGTTTTTAGATTCAAAATTACCAGATAATTTTTTCGTTGTGTCTGTTTTTACATTACTGTCTTCTTGTTGTTTATCTTTGTGATTAGCGTGATCGCTTTCCGAGTTAGAATTTCCACATGCGCCTAATGTAAGTGATGTAACAATTGCTCCGACTGCTAATAAATATTTTGTATTCATAATGTATTCCTCTTTTCTATTTTTATTTAAGAATAGTTTAATCAGAATACGTGAACATAACCATTAACTATTTCTTAACTACATTTAAAAAAGAATTAAATCAAAATGATTTTTATTTATAATTATAAAAATGAAAGAGTTTTATTAGAACGTAATAGACTTGATAAATAAAAAATGAAATAAATAAAAGAGATAAAATGAAGAAAAGGTGTCAATATTGAAAATTAATAAGAATTAACGGTTGGGGTAGGAGGACATTCATTTTGAATTCTTTATTCTAATATGAGCTCGACACAACTTATATGACAAGTAAATTTCTCAGTGACTTTTTCTTGTTGAACAAGTTTTTAAATTAGAAGTTGCTATAATGATATTCTCAATTCTATATTAGACTGTCTGAAAAATATGGCTAATCCAATCACTTATGACCTAAGATCAAAAGATGTTTCACATTATATATTGTCTACAAATAAAAAAAGGCTGGGGCAAAAAGTTCCAGGATAAGTAAAAAAAGACAAATTCTATTGAAATAATATAGAAATTGTCTTTTTTATAATTTTTTGATTATTTTCAGTTCGTTGATCTGTTACTTTTCTTATATTAAGCCACGATGATGACTGAATTCATCGAATTCAGTATCGGGAATTGTTT
>NZ_KV831316.1:0-9815 GCF_001837075.1 Staphylococcus sp. HMSC063F05 | reverse complement strand
TACTGGCTATTTTGCTAGGAATTATATCCCAACCACTTAACAATTTCAATTCACTGAAAAACTATTTTTTTTCGTTCCCTTTTGGACCTGATTTATATTCATATTTACCAGGATTTACTTTTTTAAAGTCAGGATTTTTGTAGAATCTGAACAAGTCACCATTTAACACGCTGTCACTCATTTCAAGATCTTTCTCTACTTGTTTTTTATTTTTATCGAAGTCTTTAGGTTTTTCAGTAAGCAATTCATTATCTTTATTTGAGTAAATTTTACCATTCACATACTTATAATCTTCAGTGATAAAATCACCATTTCTAAACGGTACTACGTTATTGTGTTGTTTAGAGAACATGTCAGAACCAAACATTAGGTAATTCTTGCTATCAATACCAACAAGATGTAGTAATGTAGGCATAACATCCATTTGCCCAGCATACTCTTTATTTACGCCCCCTGATTTACCTGGAACTTTTAACCAGAAGCCAGTGCGGTTTAAATCTGTAAATTTAGCTGGTGTAATCTTCTCACCTAATAATTTTTCCATAGCATTATTATGATTTTCAGAAATACCATAATGGTCACCGTAAATCATAATGACTGAGTTATCATATAGACCTTTTTTCTTAAGGTCAGTAATATATTCCTCTAAAGCTTGGTCGAGATAGTGTGCCGTTTGTATATAACCGTCTACTGTTGAGTCACCGGTATTAGGTTTATCAATAGAAGCATCCTCTTCATCTAATGTGAAAGGATAGTGGTTAGTTAAAGTAATTAAGTGTGAATAAAACGGCTTTTTCATTTTAGATTGATAATCTGCTGATGCTTTAAAGAATGGTTTATCTTTTAAACCAAGATTAACAATATTGTCGTCAGACATGTCATAGTAAGTAGCATCATAGAAATTGTCAATACCGAAATGTTTATAAACTTGATCTCGATTCCAAAATGTTTTGTAGTCACCATGCATTACATTAGATGTATAACCTTGCTTTTGGTCTAGTATAGCTGGTAATGATTGATACGTATTATCTCCCTTCAGTGAATAGGCTGAGCCTTGCGGTAAGCCATATAAACTGTTGTCCATTGTAAACTCTGAGTCAGATGTTTTACCTTGCCCTGTTTGATGGAAAAAGTTTGGGAAATACGTAAAATCTTGGTTACCACTAGATAATTTATTTAAAAACGGTGTAACCTCTTTACCATTTACCTTTTTATTGATTAAGAAAGTCTGGAAACTTTCAAGGTGAATTTTAATTATATTTTTCTTTTTCGCTGCACCATAATATTCAGGATTAGGTTCAGTACGTTTCTGCTTAGTGTAATTCAGCACTTTAGTTAAGTCGTCTTCAGAAGCTAGTGCTTTTTGCTGATTATTTTCGATTGTTTTTACACCATCATAAACAGTGAAGTTATATGGTCCTAAGTATTTCACAAGATATTTATGGTCAAAAGTTCTTGTTAATAATTCGGGACGATCTGTTTCTGCAAACGCTAAATTTAAGAAAAATAATGCTACTGATGTAGCCATCACAACGGGTACGAATTTTTTACTGAATGCTCTATTATCTAACCATTTACGTTTAAATATTAAAATAGCAAGATAGATAATAGTGTCAATGAAGTAGACAAAGTCATACCATTTGAAAGAAGCACTTACTGCACCACCCATTGATTCAACGTTGCCTGCCTGGTTTAGTGTACTAAAAGTTAAGAAATCTGAGAAAAATCTGAAGTACACAACGTTTGCGTATAGTAGAAACGTAAGTAAAAATCCTCCAATAAAGATGAACCAAAATGCCTTCTTACCTTTAAAAAATAGGAAAACACTTAGTACAAGTGCAATCAAACTATAAGGATTCATAAGCAATATTAAGTTTTGTACTAAACCCTTGACACCTAAAGAAAAGTCAACATAATATGAAAAATATGTCTTCAAAGTAATGGTGAATACCGTTAATAAGAAGAACGCAAAAATTCCTATTTTCTTCTTGGGTAAACTCATGTTTGTTTCCTCCGTTTTTAGTAATGAATCATTTTTACGTTAAATGATTTACTTTACCTTCAGTTAATTCAAATTATAACTATCTGTTTAAATCACTTTATATTCATTTGATCAAATCGATTATTTCTATATATAAATTTAAGAATTTGATATAAAACGTAAATGCGAATACGTCATTGTTTAGACTATGTAGTTGTTAACTTTTTATTAAGATTTTTAAATGTTTGTAATCTTATTGTAATAAAAATACATAGTTCAATTTATAAATATATAGTATTATGCCTTAAATATCAAGTAAAAGCACGCTATACAGGTAAATTGTCAACATAAAAGTGTTATTAAAATTTTAAATAATTAATCTCTTGTGCATATATAATGATTCATTATAAACTCAGTATTTCTTATGTTCATCAGTCTCCAGGACGATTCAATTTAAGTTCCAAAACTGATGGACAGGGCACAAGACTACTTATTTTTTATTTATAGGAAAGCAATTGCATAAATAATACGTCATTTTAAAATAAGATGATTTTCAACTTAAATACAGATATTCACTTTAACATTTCTAATTGCATACGGTGTTCAATACCATGGAACAATTGATTTAACCAATTGCTATACTTTATTAAGTTTTTTTCTGCAGTTTCGATATCTATAAATTGAAATTTCAATTTTGAGCCTTGTGGTTTTTGGGCTAATTTTGTTAGATGATAGCTTGCGATTGTACCTATTTGAGGATAACTTCCTAATGTATAATGATCGTTTAATAATACAATCGGTGTGCCATCTCTCTTAACTTGAATGGTTCCTCTTTTTACTGATTGATGAGCCGGCATATCATCATAGTATGCTTTGATTTGGGGGCCATCAAGCACCATACCTACTCTATTTGTTTTACTAGACACACTATATTCAGCCGTTGTAAAACGACGCGTCGCCTCTTTTTTAAAATCTTCCGTTCCCTTATTTTTTATAACATGAAAAACATCCGAAACATAATTGAAAGACAATGCGTAACCATCAATTCCCCAATCAGTTGTACGTTTGTCAGATAAGTTTTCAAATAGCTTAAGATGTCGTTGAGAATAGTGGTGTTTTAATTCTATTTCATCACCTTTCTTAAGCTTTCTTCCCTCAAAACCACCAATTTCCACATTAAAATCTGTAGATGCTGAATGAAGCCATTTTTCTAGTTTAAAACCTCCACCAACTGCTAGATAAACACGTGATGTACGACTGGTTTCATTAAATTTCAATGTCTCACCTTCATTGATGAGATATAATTTATTAGGATAAATTTTCATATGTTCAGTTTCAGCTTTAAAATTACCACCTGTTAAAGCTATAAGTGCCGGCTCAGTGAAACGAATTGTTGCCATTTTTTGAGTCATTTCAAGTGTTGCTTCATTTTTGTCATTTGCAACCAGACGGTTGGCTATTTCATGTGCTAATTCATCTAGTGCGCCACTCGGGATGACACCTTCATGTTCATATCCCTTTCTTCCAAAATCTTGAAAGCTACTAAATAGGCCACTATTTTCAATTATGATTGACATGTTTTATAATCTCCTAGTTCTATTTCATTGATATCTTTAGACTCAAACGTGACATTGTCTCCTAGCTTTAATAATGTAAAGTTTTGTTGCTCAGGAAAGAAAAGTTGAACTGGTGTATATCCGATAACTAACCAATCATTATATGTATCAGTAGTAACTATTCCACATTTTTTTCCTTCCATAATAACTGATCCACAAGGGATGAATTTTTTCTTTTCACTTGTGTGGTTCACATGCAATTTTTTATTCATTCCAGTAAGATACGGAAATCCTGGTGAATACCCCATCATTGATACAAAATATTTTTCTTGAGTATGTAATTTTACAAAATCCTCTAATTTGAGTTTAAGATGCTTTAACAAATGTTGTAAATCAGGCCCAAATTCTCCCCCATATATAACTGGAATATTAACAGATTGTTGTTTTTGAATATATTTTGCTTGAAGTTGTTGTCGATGATGTCTAATTTCTAATTTTATAGAATCAATTAAAGCTTTCATATATAAAAATGGTGACTGAATATGGTGATGTTTAATCATATCTCTTGCGTCATAACAAATCATTAGGTCAGACTCTGTAGCTACAATTTCAGTAATAAATGGATATGATTTATCAATTAAATATGCTCTCAATGAAAGTAAATCTTCTGTCAGTCTTTGAGATACATTTTTCTCTATTGAAACAACAATGGCTTGGTCGCCTTGACTATATATTTTCATAATATCACCTCGTCAAAATTAATGATGATAAAAGACATTCATCAATTTAATAATATGTGGCATTATAGATTGCATAAGCAAATAAACCAACACAAACGCACAAAATGTAGTTATAGTAGCTATTAACTTAGCAATAAGCACTTGATTGTTTTTAATGGCTTGGTTTGACATCTTTTTACCTAATACAGTAAGAAGTATTAATATAGCTAACCATAATAATGTCATAGGCTACCTCATTATTTTTTATCATTAAAATTCTTTTTCATAAATATATTATACATATACTTTAACACCGACAACCTCTCTT
Source organism: Staphylococcus sp. HMSC063F05 (assembly GCF_001837075.1). Classification (NCBI taxonomy): domain Bacteria; kingdom Bacillati; phylum Bacillota; class Bacilli; order Caryophanales; family Staphylococcaceae; genus Staphylococcus; species Staphylococcus sp. HMSC063F05. The sequence continues at coordinate 5,231 of NZ_KV831316.1, read as the reverse complement.
AAGCTATTGATTAAATAGACGTTGATTTGACTCGATTTGATTTTTTCTTTAAATTCTTCGATATAAAAATCTTTTTCTATAACTTTGCCTTGATCTATAAGAGATTGTCTCATACAGCCGGGGAGCATGTCTCCTTTATATGTTGGTGTATATAATTTATCTCTTTCTTGTATCATCACGTTGCCAATGTCAAACTCTAAAATTTTACCATCTTCATCATAGATCAGTATTAAGTCTGTGAAATGATTATGTGTTAAATAATCACGTTCTGTTGTTTTATTAGTTATGATTACTTTATCAATATTCTTTTTTTGTTGAACTAGTCGAGCGGTAAAAAAAGGTTTATCGGGTATCGGAAATAACTCATAGTTTAATTCACCTTCTTTGTTTAACGTCACCTTCAAACGATATACCCCTTTTGAATGCAAGGTTTTTATATTATGAATAAACTGCTTCCAAAATAGATGATCAAATTGAAATCCTAGATGCTCACTAGAAGTTGAAATACGTTGATAATGGTAATCAAGACGAGGAATGAATCCCTTATCCAATTTCATTGTTTCAAATAAATGCATATTATAACCGCTCCAAAATTTTAGTTTTATCGTGAAATTCCTGAACTTCATTTTCGGGTACTGAATCAATTGTTATACCAGCACCCACCCCATAAACCGCTTCTTCATGATTATACTCAATTGTCCGTATAGGGATATTAAATATCATCCTTTGGTTTGGAAGTAATAAGCCAATTGTTCCACAGTAAATGGATCTTGGCATGTCCTCCAACTGAGCTATATATTGCATTGTATTTATTTTTGGTGCACCTGTAATAGAACCACAAGGAAAGAGCGCTCGCATCATATCTATCAATTGAATGTCATCTTGTAATCGGCCACACACTGTACTGGTCATTTGGAAAACTGTGTCATATTTCTCAATCGAAAACAATTCAGGTACATCTATAGTTCCACTTTGAGCAATTCTTGTAATATCGTTACGTAATAAGTCTACAATCATCACATTCTCCGCCATATCTTTAGAGGAGGTTTTTAAATTATTATAATATAGCTCATCTTCTTTAACATTTTTCCCTCTAGGCATAGTCCCTTTCATCGGCTTACTAACAATCATATTTGATTTACCTTTATAGTCACCTTTTTGAAAGAAAAGTTCAGGCGATATTGATGCTACTTTTATATCAGGTGTGTCCATTAAAACGGTATAATTACCATTTTGTGACATAGTAAGTTGATAATATAAGTGACTTATAGGACAGAAAACTTCTGATTTTAAGCGGGTTGTGTAATTCACCTGATACGTTGCCCCTTCAATAATGGCTTTATGAATCGATTTGATCTTGTTAATCATCGCTTTATCACTTTCACAAAAATAAAATCCTTCAGTTTTTATATGATTTTTATTGGGCATTACTTTTTTTATATTTTTTATCGAATTGACCGATTTAAATGAATAAGCTGCAGCAAAAATATGGGATTGTTTCACATTATTGACCACCATTTCCTTATTAAAAAAAGGTGCTGCTTCATAAGTAACATAAAGTGCAACATAGCTTCCGTTACGTTGTTCTTGTTCTGCAAAGTGAATGACATCCCCTACTTCATCAAGACGATATGCAATTTTAGAATCTTGAAAGTTATCCATTTCTAATTGATAGTCTTCATAGTCCTTTTCATTTTCATAATAGCGATACTTAAATTCAATGTGCATATTTAACCCCTACCTCGGTTAAGAATAAATTTAATTGTTCGTGACCATATTCACTTAGTATAGATTCAGGATGATACTGTAAACCATAAATAGGATACTTATGATGTGCAACAGCCATAATAACATTCTCGTTGTTCAGAGCTGTGACTTTTAATGCGCTAGGTATTGTAGAGGGGTCAGCCATAAGTGAATGGTATCGCATCACGTTAAAATACGATGGTAGACCTTTAAAAATACCCTCATTGCTATGCCTTATCTTGGTAATATGTCCATGAATAGGTTTATCATTATGAATAATGTTTCCTCCAAAGTATTCAATGATTAATTGAAAACCTAAACAGACGCCCAAAATGGGAACGTGACGGTGAAATATTTCTAATACGGATGATAGTATTGGATAATCACTAGGTTTCCCAGGTCCAGGTGAAATGACAATCGCTCTCGGATTCAATGCATCGAGATGCTGTGTCATCAAATCATTTACAGAAATGATTTTCACTTCTTCAGTAGTTTGTACTTTAATATAATCTATTAAGTTATATGTAAAGGAATCTTGATTATCTATCATTAAAATCATATTCATACCTCAATTATCGATAAAGATTGTTAATTATTATAGTTGTTACTCTCTATTATCACAGAACATGACTTGATTTTATATAGCATTTCGTTTATTCTATGTTCCGTGCAAAATAATAACAGAGGTTCCTAGCCGAAACCCTCTATAAAAAACTAGACATGAAAATTTCAACAATGAATTTCTTCATATTTATAATGTTAAGACTATATATGTCTTTAATATTTCTGTCTATCTTTTTTATAGAGATAGACTTTTTTTATGCAAAATTATCACAATGATGAGGAGTCATATCAATGTCACAAAATGACTTAAATAAAGAAAAAGCACTTGTCGTATTTAGTGGTGGTCAAGATAGTACGACATGCTTATTTTACGCTAAAAAACATTTTAAAGAAGTAGAACTCGTTACATTTAATTACGGACAAAGACATGATAAAGAAATTGAAGTTGCAAAAAAAATTGCAAAAGAACAAAATTTGAAACATCATATTTTAGATATGTCATTACTATCTCAACTTACTCCCAATGCACTTACACAACATGAGTTAAGTATTGAAGATAATGATGATGGTATTCCTAATACTTTCGTACCAGCTAGAAATCTATTGTTTTTATCTTTTGCTGGCGCGTTAGCCTATCAAATTCATGCTAAACATATTATTACTGGTGTTTGTGAAACAGATTTTTCAGGTTATCCAGATTGTAGAGATAGCTTTATCAAATCTATGAATGTAACTTTAAGTCTTTCAATGGATAAAGACTTTGTCATTCATACACCATTAATGTGGTTAGACAAAGCACAGACATGGGCACTCAGCGATAAGCTAGGTGTGTTAGATTATATTCGCCACAACACATTAACATGTTATAACGGTATCATTGGTGATGGTTGTGGTGAATGTCCAGCATGTCACTTAAGAGCTCGAGGTTTAAAACATTATCTTGAACATAAAGGAGAAGAATAAGGAAATGCAACAAATATATCCAAGTGTCACTCACCCATATCAATTCGAACTTAACAAAGATTTTAACTTTTCAGCTGCACATTACATTCCCTTTGAAGAAGCGGGAAAATGTATTCGTACACACGGTCATACGTATTACGTCAACTTAACAATCGCTGGTAATACACTAGATAAATGTGGATTTTTAGTTAATTTTAGAGATTTAAAAAAGCTAGTTCATGAACAATTTGACCATTATTTGCTTAATGACTTACCTGCTTTTAAGGATAAAAGTCCCTCAACAGAAATTGTCGCACAAACGATTTACCACATTATTCAAAAAGAGTTAAATCAAAGAGAGAATCAACCGAAATGTGTTCAAGTTTATCTTAGAGAAACACCTTCAAGTTACGTAGTTTATAGACCAAAGGAAGATCAAGTGTAAATGGCTAAAATACCCGTTTTAGAAATATTTGGACCAACGATTCAAGGTGAAGGTCGTGTAATAGGAAGAAAAACAATGTTTGTGCGTACAGCTGGTTGTGATTATCGATGTAGCTGGTGTGATTCTGCATTTACTTGGGACGGTAGTGCTAAAGAAGATATCAAATTAATGACTGCTGAAGAAATTTATGATGCGTTACTTGAAATAGGTGGTCATCGATTTAATCACGTAACTATATCCGGAGGTAACCCTGCGTTAATCAAAGGTATACAGGAATTAGTAGATTTATTTGAAGACAAACATATTTATACAGCTTTAGAAACACAAGGTAGTCGTTTCCAATCATGGATGACACAAATTGACGATTTAACGATTAGTCCAAAACCCCCTAGTTCGGGAATGAAAACTAATCTAGAAATATTAGATTCTGTTATAAATCAATGTACATTTCATTCACTTAATTTGAAAGTGGTGATTTTTGACGATGCAGACTATGATTTTGCAAAATTAATTCATCATCGCTACCCTAACATCCCATTCTATCTACAAGTAGGTAATCCTTATCTTGATGATAACGTTGACCAACATACAGATAAATTACTTGAAAGGTATGAGCAATTAGTGGATCGTGTAATGCAAAGTAGTGATATGAATCATGTCTATGTACTACCGCAATTACACACATTATTATGGAGTAATAAAAAAGGTGTCTAATATTGAAAAAACGTTTAAAAAATTTCTGAGTGTTATGAAATGATTAAGTTAATGTTAATTGATATAATGAAGAGATGAAGATTTACGAATAGGAGTTCAACATGATTATATATATATTAATTAACATCGCCATCGTCTTGCTAATTCTTGGCTTCGATTTATACCGACATCGTTTCAGACAGCTTAAGTTTAGCTCCATATTATTATCTGTTTTAATCAATAGCATGATTGATATTTTTGCGATTAATCAATTCAATTTTATTACGATGTTTACCGTCACGCTATTTATGATATGGACACTTTTACAAATATATTTAAATTTCAAGCTATATCCTTTTGTAATTTCTGACCAAAAGTTTATTGCTATAATACTAGCCATTGTTATAAGCTTATTGCAATTTATTACAGATAAATCGAGCACACAATCGGTGTACATGTCCATCCCATATTTATCACCCACGATATTTATAATAGGGGCGATTTTACTTTTTGTAGGTACTTTCAAAATAGACGAAGTTGAACGTCTTTCACTATTTCGTAAAATTAAAAGACCAATGACAACAGGTACAATTATTATTATCCTATCTCTCATATCAACGATGATTTTAACGCCCTTTTGGTATGTCTTTTTAATCATTTATAGCTTACTCATTGGTTTTATATTATGGCAAGGTGTTTTCTTCATAAAAGATAAAAAATAATTATCCTTGCTACAGTTAAAATAATGCTTTCACATTAAAATACGATACATCATCCAAACTTTACATTGATTTATAAGATAGAGGTTGGGACATAATTCCTAGCAAAATAGCCAGTAAAT
>NZ_KV831315.1:0-766 GCF_001837075.1 Staphylococcus sp. HMSC063F05 | reverse complement strand
CTCGCAGAGATTGTACGTGAAGTGACAACACCTGCACCGTGACCGTAGTTCATTTCTGAAACTCTGATTGAACCATTGCTGTTTACACCTTCAACGTATGCTACGTGTCCGTATGCACCTTGTGACGTTTGTAAGATTGCACCTTTAGCAGGTGAATTGTTTACTGTGTAACCAGAACGTGCTGCAGCGTTTGCCCAGTTGTTTGCGTTACCCCACGTTGAACCGATTTTGCCACCTACTCTGTCAAATACATAATATGTACATTGACCTGAAGTGTATAAGTTACCAGATGCTGAGCGAGCGTTTGATAAAGATACACCGTTTGATGATGGCGCAGAAGTTGTTGTAACGTGAACATTACTACTTGATGTTGAATAGCTTGCGCCTAAACCACCAGTCGGTTGAGTTGTTCTTTGTGATTGCGTGTTGTTTGATTGATAGTTGTTGTAATTGTTGTAATTACTGTAGTTATTGTAGTTGCTATAGTTATTGTAACCATAGTAGTTGTAGTTATTATAATTATTATAGTTATATGAAGTATTTACACGATCTGGACTCCAGTTACCTTTCCAAGTGTAGTGGTAGTTACCTTCAGCATCGATTGTGTAAGTGTAGCTATATGAATAAGGGTCGTTTGGATTGTACCCATCATTATTTTGTTCTGCTGCTTGTGCGTCATGGTGTGCAAATGCGAAAGTAGCGATTCCTGCAGTTGCAATTGTAGCTGTAGCGATTTTTTTCATTGTTAAATATCCTCCTAAAAATT
>NZ_KV831314.1:0-281 GCF_001837075.1 Staphylococcus sp. HMSC063F05 | reverse complement strand
ATGCTTCTGCTTCTATTATTTCTACGCCTTTTCTTTCACATAGTTGACGTAAAATAACTCCAATATCTCTTTTGATTTTTCCGTATATCACTTGTCTTCTATATTTTGGTGCAAAGACTATGTGATACTTACAATTCCATTTTGTATGTGCTAAACTGTTTGTGTCAGATGACATAAAAAAGCATCTCCTCGTGTTGAATATTTTGGTTGGCTGACCAATATATATTCTAGCATGATGAGATGTTTTTTTAGATAACGGTAAAACCTTTTCTGAACCATAC
>NZ_KV831313.1:12419-27275 GCF_001837075.1 Staphylococcus sp. HMSC063F05 | reverse complement strand
GAGTTTTTTATAAATTCATTTACTGGCTTCTTTAAATAATGATCTAAACAATTTGCTTTTCTAGACCTACTTTGAAATGTGTTATTTTCTTTAAGAATATTAATTAATATATGACTTGTGTTGCTAATGCTAACCTTGGTCAGAGTGTATTGTCATGCGATAGTTCAGATGAGATCGTTTAATTAAAGCCTTGCTTTAAACATCGATGACAAGGTCTAATGTAGGACGTGTAGATATAAGGTTCGTAATTATATAAATCCATAAGAGGAGATAAATCGAAAACGTTTATACCCCTATGGGGTATATGTTATAGTATAAGTAGCTTTACTATAACATTTTCATTAGGAGGGGTTAATTTGAATAATAATGGTGAAGAGCATAATCATCAAAATCACATGAATCATTCCAATCAAATGCATCATGATAACCATGAATCACATAATCATCATAGTGGCCATGCACATCATCATGGAAATTTTAAAGTTAAGTTTTTTGTTTCATTAATTTTTGCAATACCTATCATTCTTTTATCGCCAATGATGGGCGTTAACTTACCTTTTCAATTCACATTTCCAGGTTCTGAATGGGTAGTGTTAATGTTAAGTACAATTTTATTCTTTTATGGTGGTAAACCGTTCTTGTCTGGTGGTAAAGATGAAATTGCTGCAAAAAAACCAGGCATGATGACCTTAGTTGCCCTAGGTATTTCAGTAGCTTATATTTATAGCTTGTATGCTTTTTATATGAATAACTTTAGTAGTGCAACTGGTCATACAATGGACTTTTTTTGGGAATTAGCAACCTTAATTTTAATTATGCTATTAGGACATTGGATAGAAATGAATGCTGTCGGAAATGCTGGAGATGCTTTAAAGAAAATGGCAGAACTGTTACCTAATAGTGCTATTAAAGTTATGGATAATGGCCAACGCGAAGAAGTTAAAATATCAGACATCATGACTGATGATATCGTCGAAGTAAAAGCCGGAGAAAGCATTCCAACAGATGGTATTATCGTTCAAGGACAAACATCTATAGATGAATCCCTAGTCACTGGAGAATCTAAAAAAGTACAAAAAAATCAAAATGACAACGTCATCGGGGGTTCTATTAATGGGTCTGGAACAATACAAGTCAAGGTTACAGCTGTGGGAGAAGATGGATATCTTTCTCAAGTTATGGGACTTGTTAATCAAGCACAAAATGATAAATCTAGTGCTGAATTGTTATCTGATAAAGTAGCGGGTTATTTATTCTACTTTGCTGTAATTGTTGGCGTGATTTCGTTTATTGTCTGGATGCTCATTCAAAATGATGTTGATTTTGCATTAGAACGTCTTGTAACTGTGTTAGTCATTGCTTGTCCACATGCTTTAGGCTTGGCAATACCTTTAGTCACTGCACGTTCTACTTCAATTGGTGCACATAATGGTTTAATTATTAAAAATAGAGAGTCTGTAGAAATAGCTCAACATATCGATTATGTAATGATGGATAAAACTGGTACTTTAACTGAGGGTAACTTTTCTGTGAATCATTATGAGAGCTTTAAAAATGATTTGAGTAATGATACAATATTAAGCCTTTTCGCCTCATTAGAAAGTCAATCTAATCACCCATTAGCTATAAGTATTGTTGATTTTGCGAAAAGTAAAAATGTTTCATTTACTAATCCACAAGACGTTAATAATATTCCAGGTGTCGGATTAGAAGGTCTAATTGATAATAAAACATATAAAATAACAAATGTCTCTTATCTTGATCAGCACGGATTTGAATATGACAATGACTTATTTATAAAATTAGCTCAACAAGGTAATTCAATCAGCTATTTAATTGAGGATCAACAAGTCATTGGCATGATTGCTCAAGGAGATCAAATTAAAGAAAGCTCAAAACAAATGGTAGCTGATTTACTATCAAGAAATATTACACCAGTCATGCTTACAGGTGACAATAATGAAGTGGCACACGCTGTCGCAAAAGAATTAGGTATTAGTGATGTCCATGCACAACTCATGCCAGAAGATAAGGAAAGCATTATAAAAGATTATCAAAGTAACGGTAATAAAGTCATGATGGTCGGAGACGGTATCAACGATGCGCCGAGCCTTATAAGAGCCGATATTGGTATAGCAATTGGTGCAGGAACGGATGTAGCAGTTGAGTCAGCTGATATTATACTTGTTAAAAGTAATCCATCAGATATTATCCATTTCTTGACTCTCTCAAATAATACTATGAGAAAAATGGTGCAAAACTTATGGTGGGGTGCAGGTTATAATATTGTTGCTGTACCTCTAGCAGCCGGTGTTTTAGCATTTATTGGCTTGATTTTATCACCTGCAATAGGGGCTATTTTAATGTCATTAAGTACGATTATCGTTGCAATTAATGCTTTTACATTAAAATTAAAATAAAAGGTAGGCGTTTTATTATGATTAAAAAATTATTTTTTATGATATTAGGGTCATTACTAATATTATCAGCTTGCTCCAATAATGATGAAAAAGATAAAGACACTAGTGACCAAAAAAGTGAGAGCCATATGAAACATAATGATGAAAGTAAAGTTCCTGAAGATATGAAATCGACTAATGAGGGTGAATTTAAAGCGGGAGATAAAGTAACGATTACAGCAGGACATATGCCAGGTATGAAAGGTGCAGAAGCTACTGTAAAAGGTGCGTATAAAACATATGCCTATGTTGTAAGTTATAAACCCACAAATGGAAATGAAAAAGTAAACAATCATAAATGGGTCGTAAATGAAGAGATCAAAGATGCACCTAAAGATGGATTTAGTAAGGGCGATACTGTTAAATTAGAAGCAAGTCATATGTCTGGTATGAAAGGTGCTACAGTCAATATAGATAACGTTAAAAAGACTACTGTTTACGTGGTTGATTACAAATCCAAAGATAATGGTAAAATCATTAAAAATCATAAATGGATGACAGGAAATGAACTGGAAGCACGCTAAAAATCTAGTTCTAAATTGAGAAGTAAATAGATATAAAAAATATTCTCCTTAATCAATAATTTAAAAAACTTATTATTGTTAAGGAGGATATTTTTAGTGTGTAAATTAAAAAGAATTTTAGAAGAATAACATTTATCAAAAAACTGTTCATTACCTTATTAATTGAAATTATATAATTAAAAACCGCATCATTAACCGATACGTAGAAGCGTATCGTAAGTAAGGCGGTTTTTTAGCCGCTTCTCAAAGGGGCGGACGTATCATAACATATGAGATTTATGAGTATGGCTGTTATGTTTTTTGATCACATCAATAAACAAAAAAGGTATGCACTAAGTAAAATATTTATTAAATGATATAAAGAGAGGATACGTAAATAATTTTTAAATAGATATTTATCCAATAATATAAAAAGGGACTATAAGCTATATCTAATTACTTATAGTCCTTCTTCATTAGTATAAATATAATTATTAAGAAAGGTGGATATCTTTGTAACCTTCTTTTACATTAATAATGTTGTGATAACCTTTGTGTTCTAAAATACCAATAGCTATAGAACTTCTAATGCCAGACTGACAGTGTACATAAATAACATCGTTTTTATTGAAAGGTAAATCTGTTTCTAAAAGTTTGCCATGTGGTACATGAACCGCTTGAGATAAGTGGCCATTATTCCATTCATTATCATTTCGTACATCTAATATATGTGGTTCGTTACCTTTAATGTCTTCACTATGAATGGAACGTGTTTGAATCTTAGATTGAGGTAATTGATATCCAGCAACATCATCGTAACCAATGAGTTGTAAGGCGTGTGTTGCTTTTGAAACAAGGTGATAGTCTCCAATCAAGTTAATTTCTTGATCATAGTTTAGATACCAGCCAATTTGATTGATGAAATTTTTATCATATGGAATATTGATTGTACCTTCAATATGTCCACCATGATAAGCCTCATTACTGCGGAGATCAAAAGTTAATCTGTTTGTACTTGTAGCTGGATAAACCGTATAAGGTTGATATAAATTCATACCGAATTGATTAATTTTTTTCATTTGTGCAAAATGATGTGGTGGTGCAGGTTGGTCAGAAATTAGTTTATCGATAAAGGTAGCTTCATTATTTTCAGAAAAAGCCCAGTTCGTTTGTTTTTCATAGCCAAGCGTAGATGTTGGAATAGCACCTAAAGATTTACCACAAGGACTACCAGCGCCATGGCCAGGCCAAATTTGAATGTAGTCTGGCAAGTCTTTAATACTTTCAATAGATTTAAACATTTGTTTAGCGCCTATTTCAGATGATCCTTCTACTTTAACAGCTTTTTCTAGTAAATCAGGTCTACCGATATCTCCTACAAAAATAAAATCACCACTGAATAGTCCCATTGGAACTTGTGCTCCAGCACCTTCGTCAGTAAGTAAAAAACTTATACTTTCTGGCGTGTGACCAGGTGTATGAAGCACTTTTAATTTTATATTTCCTACATAAATATCATCATTATGTTGAACAAAATGAGTGTGGTTAGGCATATTTTTATAACCTAACATGTCATCACTTTCGCCCGATACATAAATACTAGCATTTAACTTTATAGCAACATCTCTAATTCCTGAAGCAAAATCTGCATGTATATGTGTTTCAGCTGCATGAGTAATGGTTAAACCTTCTTCATCAGCAACTCGAATATATGAAGATAAGTCACGAATAGGATCAATAATCATGGCTTCTCCAGTTTTTTGACAACCGATTAAATAAGATGCTTGAGATAAGTGTTTATCATAAAATTGTTTAAAAAACATAATATCATTCCTTTTTAATTATATAAATAAATTGTGATTAGCTTGTTCTGTATATCCAATATATGCACCTACGCCACCGTATTCTACATCATCGCGTAGTTCTTCTTTTGTAATGCCCATAACATCCATGCTCATTGTACAAGCAATAAGTTTAACACCTTGTTCAACTGCTTGATTGATAAGAGAAGGTAAATCATCGACATTTTTCTTTTTCATGACATAACGCATCATTAAATTTCCTACACCAAACATATTCATTTTTGAAATAGGCATTTTAATTGGTGAATTTGGAAGCATGAAGTCAAAAAGTTTTGCGATACCTTTTTTCTTAATGCGTTGACTTTGAGTTTTTTTAAGTGCATTCAAGCCCCAAAATGTGCAAAAAATGGTTACATCTCTACCTGCGGCTTTAGCACCATTAGCAATAATCATTGCTGCAACTGCTTTATCTAGCTCGCCGCTAAATAAAACAATCGTTGTTCCATTTTTTGTGTGCGTCACTTCTATATTTTTATTTTCTTCTTTTTGAATAATAGCGCGAATTTCATTACCAGAATCATTGAGTCTAACAAGTGTGTGTCCAGTTTGTTTGACCCAACTTTTAATATCATTTAAAAAACCGTGATCAGTCACAACAACTTCTATTTGATCACCAATAGCGATGTTTTTGATTTCTTTACTAATATTAACAATAGGTCCTGGACACTGTAGATTACTATAATTAAACGTCTTACGGTTGTCTTTGATTTGAATTTCTTTATCTTTTTCTAATTTAAATGATTCATTATTATCTTGTTGTTCGTATGCGGTATAGCCTCCATCTAAATTCACCACATTGTATCCGCGTTGTGTAAGAAATTGACTTGCTTTTCTACTTCTATTACCACTTTTGCAATAAACATAGTAAGTTTTATTTTTACTTTGTTTAAAAGTCTCTATATTTTCAACTGAATGTAATAAAGCATTTTTAATGTGTCCTAATTCATATTCTTCAGGCTGTCGAACGTCAATTAATTGACCCTTAGAACCCAATTCTTGTAATTCTTTTTTAGTGAAATCATTAATGTGTTTTGTTTTATATTGTGACATAATTGCCTCCTTTTAAATACCTATGGGGGTATGTTATAACGGATTAGACAGTTTGTCAAATACCCCATTAGGTATTTGACAAACTAAAATTTAATCAATATGATGTAATTATTAAAAATTAATATGGAGTGAAATATATTGGAATATAATAAAAAGATGATTAATCGTATTCATCGCATACAAGGACAACTTAATGGTGTCATTAAAATGATGGAGGAAGAAAAAAATTGTAAAGATGTCATTAGTCAATTAAGTGCATCTAAAAGTTCTATTCAACGTTTAATGGGTATTATCATTAGCGAGAACTTAGTAGAATGCGTCAAAATGTCTGAAGAAAATAGTGAAGATTCTCAGGCATTAATTAATGAAGCAGTTGAATTATTAATAAAAAGTAAATGATAATGGTGACTTCCATGATAATCATGTTACTCATTGGAATATTTGGAGGATTTATTTCAGGATTGGTTGGTATAGGGGGAGCAATTATCATTTATCCTATGCTTTTATTATTACCACCTTTGGTTGGTCTACCCACTTATAGTGCTTATATTGCTTCAGGATTAACCTCAAGTCAGGTGTTTTTCAGTACATTGAGTGGATCTTTTAAAGCATATAAAAACAAAGATTTTTCTAGAACGCTTGTACTTAATATGGGAAGTGGAATGATTATAGGTAGTATACTAGGTGCAATATTAGCGAATTTAATAAATGTACAGTTCGTTAATATGGTTTATATTATTATTGCATTATTAGCTCTTATTTTAATGTTTATTAAAGTCGCACCATCTACTAGTCATATTAAGTTTAATCGTCTACTTTTAATTACAATAGGTGGTATCATCGGTTTGGTATCTGGTATTGTAGGAGCTGGTGGAGCATTTATTATTATTCCAGTACTACTTGTTATATTTAAATTACCAATGAACACGGTGGTTACAAATAGTATTGTAATTGCGTTCATTTCTTCTGTTGGAGCATTTATTATTAAATTATTACAGGGTTATATTCCTGTTAATAGTGCAATACCGTTAATTTTAGGTAGTATACTATTTACGCCTCTAGGTATGAAAATAGGACAAAAAATACCTGATTATATTCAAAAAATGATTGTAAGTATTTTAATCGTCATTGCAATCATTAAGTTGATTTTTTAAGAATATTATATGATAGAAAATCTATTAAAAGCGTCTCAATGATATTGAGACGCTTAAAATTTATCTAGCCTTAAATGATTCAATGGCTGCTTTGATTTCATCTCTAACACGTTGGAATTCTGACCAAGGTTTGCCTGCAGGATCATCAAATCCCCAATGTTCTTTTTTTACACTCGGCGGCAATATAGGACAATTCTTGTCAGCATCACTACATAAAGTTACTACTAAATCAGATTGATGTAGTATATTTTGGTCAATTAAATTAGAAGTATGATTTAATATATCAATTCCAACTTCTTTCATCGCTTCGATTGCTTTCGGATTGACACCGTGTGCCTCAATACCGCCAGAATATACTTGCCATTCGTCACCTAAGATTTTTTTACCCCAACCTTCAGCCATTTGGCTACGGCATGAATTACCTGTACATATAAAGTAAATTGTTTTTTTATCCATAAATAGTTTCCTCTTTTTTTAGAAAATAATAAGTGTTAGATATAACCCTAACAGTGTGATAAATAATACCGGAATCGTTATAATAATACCGATTTTAAAGTATTGTCCCCAAGAAATTTTAACACCTTTTTGAGTAAGCACATGTAACCAGAGAAGTGTTGCTAACGAACCAATTGGTGTTATTTTAGGTCCTAAATCAGATCCGATAACATTCGCATAAATCATGCCTTCCTTGAGTATGCTTGTTGTTTGAGATTGACCAATCGCTATTGCATCTATTAAAACAGTTGGCATGTTGTTCATAATGGATGAAAGGAATGCAGCTATAAAGCCCATGCCCATGATACTACTAAATAAGCCGTAATTTGAAATATTTGTTAGTACATCACTAAGAAGCGTTGTGATGCCCACATTTTTTAGACCAAATACCACAAGATACATACCAATAGAGAATAAAACAATATTCCATGGCGCACCTTTAATTACTTGTTTCGTATGCACAGCCTTAGACTTACGTGCTAATAATACAAATATTAAAGCAATGATACCAGCAATAATTGATACTGGAATATTTATAAACTCGCTTATTAAATAACCAACTAGCAATACAGTGAGTACAATCCACGAGATATTAAAAAGCTTTTTGTCCTTAATCGCTTCTTTTGGCTCCCTAATATTTACTGCATCAAATTTTCTTGGGATAGACTTTCTAAAATAAAGCCATAAGACAAGAATACTTGCGATTAAAGAGAATATATTAGGTATAATCATTTTACTGAAGTACTCAACAAATCCAATATCAAAGTAATCAGCAGAAACAATATTAACTAAATTACTAACAATTAATGGAAGAGACGTAGTATCTGCAATAAAACCACTAGCAATAATAAATGGGAATACCGCTTTTTTATCAAATCCTAAACTACGTACCATTGCTAAAACAATAGGTGTCAGTATTAAAGCTGCACCATCGTTCGCAAAGAAAGCTGCTACAATAGCGCCTAACAACATAATGTAAACAAACATTTTCAAGCCATTACCCTTTGATGCTCTCACCATATGTATAGCAGACCATTCAAAGAACCCAATTTCATCTAATATGAGTGAAATGAGAATAACTGCAACAAAAGTTAAGGTCGCATTCCAAACAATTCCAGTAACTTCTAGTACATCTGAAAAGCTTACAACGCCAGTGATTATAGCAATTACAGCACCAATTAATGCAGTAATACCAATATCTAGACCTTTAGGTTGCCATATAACAAAAATTAACGTTAATATAAAAATTGTGATTGCTAATATTGTCATTGTTAACATTCACCTTTCTCTACAGTTTCACATATACATGGGACAGTACTGGAACTCAATAGAGTGAGTCGTGATGTAATGTCATCTAATACATCATGATTCAATTTATATAAATTTTTATTACCATCCTTTCTAGATGTAATTAAATTATTGTCTTTTAATACTTTCATATGATGACTTAATGTGGGTTGAGAAAAAGAAAAATGCTGTAATAAATCACAAGCGCATAATTCACCACAAGATAACAAATCTAATATTTCAAGACGGCTACTATCAGCCATCACTTTCAAGTATTGCGATATTTCACTATAATTCAATTTTTTTCTCCCTTTCTACTTAGAATCTTTTATATTGTTAATAATTTTTATTGTCATTTGATAAATTACATATTTGCTTAACTCCTAAATTATTAACTGGTTTAAAGTAGACTCTATTTATCATATAGTTCTCATTATAATCAATAATATCAATATTCTAATACTCGATAAGGTATGACAAAGTAATTATCAAGACTTTCATTTTTAATCTTGTTTATCCAAAATGATTCATCTTCTTTTTTGTTACTAAAAAGGTCATCACGTTGATTTAGCGTAACTAACGATTGATTAACAACCCACCAATTATGGCCTATATTAGCTCTATTTAAATCTTCTACTAAACGTTTAGATTCTAAATAAGGTGTTTTTTCTGCTAATGTTACAATTATCATCTGTGTTAAATTTTTATTTTGAATTTTGGGTAATAATGTTTCAACATTACTGGTAGTTTGAGTTGATTTTTTCTTTAATTCTCTATGATGATTTTCACTAGAATCAAGTAACAGCAAGGTATGGCCTGTAGGAGCTGTATCTACAATTACGTAATCCATGTCTTCTTGATTCTCCATAATGTCACTAAAGGCTTTGAAAAATGCTATTTCTTCTGTACAAGGTGATTTTAAATCTTCCATAATATAATCAATATCGTCTTGTGGTGTATCATCATTCACTGTTGCTAGTACTTCTTTTTTATATTTTTCTAATGCTTGTTCTTCATCAATATAAGCAGTATTTAAATTACTTGTGGTTTCAACATTAATTTCTTTAGTAGGGTCAGTAGTTGCTAAAAGAACACGATATCCTTTATTAGATAATACTGTAGCTAATTGCGTTGCTACTGTCGTTTTACCAACGCCACCTTTTCCCATTGTAAATAAATATTGAACTTTACTATTTTCAATTTCATCTATTAATTTATTGAATTGCGGATGATCTTCAACAATAAAGTCATCATTTTCAATTAAGTTATCATCATTTAATAGATTAGTTAAACTTTCTATACCTTCTTCTTTCTGCTTTTTATATGGAACGTAATAAGCATGATTGTTATTTAACCATTCAGTAAAATGATTAATGTTTTTATCTTGTTCTGATTTCATCTGACTCGAAATTAAACCGTGACTTTCTTCTATATAGTTGTTAATGATTACTTTGAATTTAGAAATTGACAGTTGTTGTAATTCTTGTTGCGCTCTTTGAATTTCATATATAGAAGAGTGACTAGGTCTCGCAACTAACATCATGGTCGTATCATCTTGGTTACGTAGTTTTTCAAGTGCTGAATTATATTTAACTCTATTTTCATTTAAACCTGATAATTGACCTAAGCAAGAAGCGTCATTACTCGTTGTATTTAAATAATCTGTCCATGCAGAAGGTAATTCAAGCATTCTCAAGGTGTGACCTGTTGGAGCTGTATCAAATATAATGAAATCAAATTCTTGTTCTAAAGTTTTATCGGATAAAAAATTTGTAAATTCATTAAATGCTGCTACTTCAACTGTACATGAACCACTTAACTGTTCTTTCATCTCAGCAAGCACATCTTCTGGTAGAATACCCTCATAAGGTTCTATAGATTGTGCTTTATAATCGTCTGCAGCAGCAATCGGGTCAAAATTGGCTATAGAGAGATTAGGTATAGGTTGATATTTAGTTAATTTATTAGATAATTCCATTTGAAATACATCTTGTAAATTACTAGCTGGATCAGTACTTACTAAAGCTACTTTCTTTCCATTCTCTGTTAAGTTTAAAGCAATAAAACTTGATATCGTTGTTTTGCCTACGCCACCTTTACCAGTAAAAAACAAATATTTTGTTAACTCAACGTTATCTAAATTCAATTTATTTAAGTACTTAACAGCATCCATCTCCACCACAGCATCCTCCATTTCTCATTTGATTAACTGTAATAATTTCATCGGCTTCTTCTTGGGTAATATAAGCGCCCGTTTTAGCTATATTGCCTTCTATAAAAGTGATTGGTAAAACTTCATCACCTTTTTCTTGAATTAAACGAATAACTTCTTTATTTTGAATAAATTCATTCGGATTATTGTTCATATTATAACGTTGAACTTCTATTTGATTTTGTTTTAAATATTCATTGATTTGGTTCGTCTTTATTAGTGTTTCATCCGGTTTAGGACCACATACCCCAGTAGAACAGCACATAGCTTCTTCGTATATTTCAATATTTAACATTATACTCACCTCATTAATTAATTTGCGATTATAGACTAACATCTATATAGATTAATGTCTATGTTTTTGGTTGAGTTTAAAAATTTTGATAAATTTAATTCTTAATAATACAATTTATGAAGAAATTATTTTAATATCTGTGAGAAATACCTAAGTTTATGTAAAATTATAGGTTTTTTTCTTGCGATAATATATATTGATTTATATTTGATATATCAAGAAAAATTGATGTATTAAATGATATAAAACTACATTGACAATAAGAAAGTGTGATTGATTACGAGTAAATCATGCAAGTACTTTAACTTTTGGTTACTTTGTTAGTTATTTAAATCTTGTTATCCTATCAAGAGAAATCAATTTAAAAGAAGCTACAATATTATATGTAGAAGGAGTTCTTTAAAGGTAATATTACTCAGTATGGCGAATCAACAAAAAATGACTATAAACAAGCAATTCAAGAATTGAAATAAAGATAATATAAACTCAATGAAATATTATAAAAAGGATGGTCTTTTATGGAAGTTATTAAAACAAAGACTGATATGAGTGAAGATCAACAGTTTGCCTTTTATGAAAAGATGTTTAATGCACTTGCCGATAAAATCAGATTAAAAATACTAAATCAAATTAGCCAAAGCTCTAATAAATCATTATGTGTGTGTGATTTAGAAGAGTTATTAGATATAAAACAATCTAAACTTTCTTATCATTTAAAAAAATTAGTAGATGCAAATGTTCTTATTGCTGAAAAGCATGGCACATGGAATTATTATAAAATTAATGAGCAACAAATACAGGTTGTTTTAAATGAAGATACTTGTTGTAAGATACTTTAAGTATCTTTTTTAATGTAGTATTAATCAATTTTTTTTGATTAATACATCAAGAAATATTGATTAATTAAATTTGGAGGCATTATACTCATGTTAGATTCAATTATGGAATTTATAAAAACATTTGTGATGTTGTTTTTTGAATTATTAACACTATTCATCATCGTGAGCTTTATTGTAAGTTTAATTCAACAAGTAGTTTCGGAAGAAAAAATCAAAAGATTTTTGAGCAAGCCTAATCAAGCAATTAGTTATGTATTGGGGATGGTGTTTGGTGCTATGACACCATTTTGTTCTTGTTCAACTATTCCAATACTTGCAGGTCTATTAAATTCTAAAGTACCTTTTGGTCCAGCAATGAGTTTCTTAATATCTTCACCATTAATGAATCCATTAATGATATTTATGTTATGGGCCTTATTAGGTTGGAAAGTTGCAATAGTTTATTTTATTGTACTAGCAATCTTTAGTATCTTAACAGGTTTTGTATTTTCAAAAATGAATTTAGCTGAAACTTATAAAGGTGTAAATGTTAAAGGCGATGGATTTTTTGCTAATAAAACGGAATCTCGTTTTAAACAAGCATTAAATGATGCGTGGGCATTTTTATATCCAATGCTTCCTTATCTATTTATTGGTGTATTTATTGGAGCGTTCATATATGGATTTGTACCCGAAACATTTATTACTAAATATGCGAGTGGAGGTGGCATTATATCCGTATTTATTACTTCTATTATAGGTATTCCTATGTATATTAGACCTGAAACAATGTTACCTATAGCTGAAGCATTAGCTTCAAAAGGAATGTCGCTTGGGACAGTTGTTGCTTTGATCATTGGTGGTGCTGGTGCAAGTATTCCAGAAGTTGTATTATTATCGAAACTATTCAAGAAAAAATTTGTAATCTCATTCGTTATCGCCATTTTAGTTGTAGCTATTTCTACAGGTTTGATGGTGAACATCGTTATTTAAAGGAGGTGAGATAATGGGAATCAAAGACGTATTAAAAAAATTAAAACCTCAGGAACAATCTTGTTGTTCAGTAGAAATTGAAGAAAAAAAAGAGAAGAATGAAAAAGAACAGCTGGATAATAACAATTGTTGTAACAATTAATTTAGAATTTTGTAAAAATAATATACCTCTAATAAATAAAAGAGCGACAAATTCCAATGTAATAGTATGGAATTTGTCGCTCTTTCGTTTCAGTTAAGGAAAATGATTTTGCTTGTTTAATATTTCTTTAAGACTTATAACAAAAAGACGTTAATTGAAAACCACATCATTACCTAATAAGCAGAAGCGTATCGTAAGTGAGGCGGATTTTATTTATTAATTATGAAAGTAAAATAAAATTTGAATTACATCTTAAATGTATTATATATTCATTGTTTGGTAATATGTAGATGTTTAAGAATTTGATTTATATAATGTTTACCAATTTATGATAAATAGAAAGATGTGAAAATATGAAACATTCAAGCAAAATAATAGTATTTGTAAGTTTCTTAATTTTAACGATTTTTATTGGAGGGTGTGGTTTTATGAATAAAGACGATAGTAAAGAAACTGAAATCAAACAAAACTTTAATAAAACGTTAAGTATGTATCCAATTAAAAATCTAGAAAACTTTTATGATAAAGAGGGCTATCGAGATGAAGAGTTTGATAAAAAGGATAAAGGGACATGGATAGTTCATTCTGAAATGACCATTGAACCAAAAGGAAAGAGTATGGAAACTAGAGGAATGGTCTTGTATATCAACCGAAATACTAGAACAACAAAAGGATACTTTTTAATTAGTGAGATAACAGAGGACAAAAATGGCTTTGCGCATAATAAAGATAAAAAATATCCTGTCGTAATGAAACATAATAAAATTATTCCAACGAAGCCTATACCAGACGATAAGTTAAAAAAAGAAATTGAGAACTTTAAATTTTTTGTGCAATATGGCAATTTTAAAAACTTAAAAGATTATAAAGACGGAGAGATATCTTACAATCCTAATGTTCCTAGTTATTCTGCGAAATATCAACTGAATAATAATGACTATAACGTGAAACAATTAAGAAAAAGATATGATATTCCAACGAATCAAGCTCCTAAATTATTATTGAAAGGGACAGGAGATTTAAAAGGATCCTCTGTAGGTTATAACCATCTTGAATTTACTTTTGTAGAAAATAAAAAAGAAAATATTTATTTTACTGACAGTATAAACTTTAACCCAAGTAGGGGGGATTAAGTATGTATCAAACTGAATATAAAATAAAACCGGGCAATATAAAAAGTAACTTTGAAGAAACAAGTTCGGTATCTAAAATGGTTATGAAATAGAACATGCGAATCATAAAAGAGATAAAAGCTGAAGAAAAAACACTGCTAACATAAATAATGAGACATTGCCACGCTTTCAGTAAAAATTTAAAAAGTTTAACTAAAGACGATTGTGTAGTTAGTACAATCTTTGAATTGGATTCAATGAGTAATAATTTAATGAATAATCTGGACTAATTAATTTAGAAGCATATCAAAGTGAAGCATTTTGTAAAAGTATAAATAAAGTAAAATCAGAAAGATGTGAGCCAATGCGTTATCTAAAGAGAATAACTATATACATAAGTTTATTAATTTTGGTAAGTGGTTGTGGAAACAGTAAAGAAGCTGAAATCAAACAAAACTTTAATAAAACGTTAAG
>NZ_KV831313.1:0-12319 GCF_001837075.1 Staphylococcus sp. HMSC063F05 | reverse complement strand
CAAAACTTTAATAAAACGTTAAGTATGTATCCAACTAAAAATCTAGAGGATTTTTACGATAAAGAGGGCTATCGTGATGAAGAGTTTGATAAAGATGACAAAGGAACTTGGATTATTAGATCTGAAATGACAAAACAGCCAAAAGGTAAAATTATGATCTCAAGAGGTATGGTTCTCTATATCAATCGCAATACTAGAACAACCAAAGGGTATTATTTTATAAATGAAATTACAGATGATAGTAATGGTAGACCAAAAGATGATGAAAAGAGATATCCTGTAAAAATGGAACACAATAAAATTATTCCAACGAAGCCAATACCTAATGACAAACTAAAAAAAGAAATTGAAAACTTCAAATTTTTTGTACAATATGCCAACTTTAAAGATATTAATGATTATAAAAACGTGGATATTTCATACAATCCTAATGTTCCTAGTTATTCTGCGAAATATCAACTGAATAATAATGACTATAACGTGAAACAATTAAGAAAAAGATATGATATTCCAACGAAGCAAGCACCTAAATTATTGTTAAAAGGTGATGGCGACTTAAAAGGCTCATCTGTAGGTTCTAAAAATTTAGAATTTACTTTTGTAGAAAATAAAGAAGAAAATATATTTTTTACAGATGCAGTACAATTCACTCCTAGCGAGGATGATGAATCATGAGTAAAACAGATTATCAAATAAAACTTGGTAATATAAAATGTAATTCTGAATAAACTAGCTCAGTATCCAAAATCATTTCTGAAATTGAAAAAGCGAATAATAATGGTTTGGAAAAATGTCAAAGGTCATTCGATGGATGGTTTTTTATGAGTTCACCTAGAAGTGACTGAAGTATAATCGGTAGTCTTAAGATGATTTTTCATATGGAAATTCATAAAGCATCCTTCATCACAAAGTGAAGGATGTTATGTTTATTTATAAGTGTTATATTTAGAAATGACTTACTGCTCATTATCTATAGAGATTTGTACATTGAAAATATTGATTGTTTTAACAATAGGAGGTCATGTTGTTATTATGAGTCAGTTTAAGGACACATTATATAAACTATTTGAGCCAATGATGAAAATAGAGTTCTATCAAAATCTTTTGGTTAATCTTTTAATTATACTTGCTTATATCTTGATGGGTATAATTGTAATTGCGATATCAAGAAAGTTAGTTACTAAATTTTTCAACGTCAATGAAAAGAAAAAGAACCGTCATAAAATTAAAAGAAGTGAAACACTATCCACATTGATTCAAAATTTAATAAGTTATGTCGTATGGTTTATTGTCCTTACGTCAATACTTTCACGTTTCGGTATTAGTGTATCAGCAATTTTAGCAGGAGCTGGAGTTGTTGGTGTTGCCGTTGGTTTCGGAGCACAAACAATTGTAAAAGACATTATTACTGGTTTCTTTATCATATTTGAAGGACAGTTTGATGTAAGTGATTATGTTCAAATTAATGCATCTGGGGTAACAATTGCTGAAGGTACGGTTAAAACAATTGGTTTAAGATCAACACGTATACAATCAGATACTGGAGAAATTTATACATTACCTAATGGTATGATTAGTGAAATAGTCAATTATTCTGCTACAGATGTTTCACCTATTGTGATGATACCGATTTCTCCAAATGAGAATTATAAAGTGATAGAAGAGAAATTATTAACATTTTTACCTACATTAAAGAATAAATATGACATATTTGTATCTGCACCAGATTTACTTGGTTTAGACAGTGTTGATGGCAATGAAATGGTGATTAAACTTTTAGCACATGTTAAGCCCGGAATGCATTTTCCAGGACAACGTTTGCTTCGTAAAGAGGTCATACAATACTTCAGTGAAGAAGGCATTCATATTCCAAAACCAACACTTGTAAAACTTGATAAAGAATTGAATAAAAAAGAATAGTCTGCAGATTTAATTTTTATATGAAAATTCATAAAGCATCCCTCATCGCAAAGTGAAGGATGCTTTATTTTTATTATGATAGGTCATGAGTGATAGTGATTTGAAAAACATTGTTGAGTAAAGTTGTTATAACGTCATCATGCATGAAATTGTTTATAGATAGATGACAAAGCTATTTTATTGATACTATAAATATAACCGTGAGACATATAAAAGAAGGTTTTAAATCCTACTACCAACATAGAAGCTTTTAATCAGAAATTCTACAAATTAAACAAGCATTTTGTCCTATTTTCGTGTTTTGTTTAAATTTTTAGAGTGTAATTATAATTATCATTTAAGAATGATACTGGAGGAATGAAGATGACAAATCGTTTAATATTATTCGACTTTGATGAAACTTACTATAAACATCGTACTAATCAAGCAGATATTCCTTATTTAAAAGAAATGGAAAGTTTATTACAGAATATAACTGCTAAAAACAATGTCATTACGGCGATTTTAACAGGAAGTACTATAGAAAGCGTACTGCAAAAAATGAGTAAAGTTAATATGTCATATAAACCTCAACATATTTTTTCAGATTTAAGTTCTAAAATGTTCACATGGAATAACTGCGAATATATTGAATCTGATGAATATAAAAACGAAGTGTTGATAGAACCGTTCTTATTGGAAGATATATTAGATATATTAAAACACGTTTCTTCTAAACATAAAGTAGAGTTTATACCGCAAAGAATTTTTCGAGAAAATGAAACATTGTATAATTTTTATTTCTATTCTTCGGGTGACACGCATTTAGATAAAACAATTTTAGAAGACCTCAGTCAATATTCTAAGACAAGGGACTATACGATGACATTTAATCGTTGTAATCCTTTAGCAGGTGATCCTGAAAATGCTTATGATATTAATTTTACTCCAAAAAATGCAGGTAAATTATATGCCACAAAATTTTTGATGAATAAATATGGCGTTCCAAAAGAATTGATTATTGGCTTTGGTGATAGTGGTAATGATGAAGCGTTTTTAAGTTATTTAGATCACGCAATGATTATGTCTAACAGTCAAGATGAGGAAATGAAGAGTAAATTTAAAAATACAAAATATCCTTATTATAAAGGTATTTATACACATGTACGTGAATTTATAGAATATGAAAATGTTTAAATATGGAATTATTGGAATAGGAGAGGTGGCAAAAGTATAAGTTGAGGTTACAAATAAGGTAATTCTTCTTTATTAATTGAATGTCTTCTATATATTTAATGAATTTTCGATATATGTGTTTTTCGCATTGATTTAGTCATTGAAATTAAAATATATACACACGTTCTATAAAAATCAAAAATAGGGAATAAGACAACACATTTTTCTTATTCCCTATCCAAGTATCACTGAGTTTAATTATTTACTTATTTTAATCAGTTTAGTTAATAATTACCGCCCTGTCCTTTTGCACGTGCTTCAACTTGTCCTCTTAAAAATTTCATATACTCGTTAGATTCTTGAGCACTTTCGTGAATTGTCGCAGCTTCATCATCTGACATGCCTTCTGTATACGCGTCTAGAAATTCATCATCTGACATATTTCTAACATCTTCTGCTGTATATTTAGGATGATGTGCTTCGTTAGTTGTGCCACCTGCAGATGGTTGGAATTTCCCTTCTTTTGCAAAACGATCTAAAGTAGGCGTCATTTCATCCATAGTAATCGTGCCATCTTTATTTACATCTGCTCTATCGATTTCATCTGCTAATATTTGAGCTTCCTCATCATTAACGTTAAAAGCTTCTCTTAACCGCTTTGCTTTTTCGCTAAGTGTTTTAGTTGATGTCTCATTTGATACTTCGTTTGTTTGGTTATCAACTTGATTTTGCATTTCATCTTGTGAAATTGTATCTTCATGAGTATTTTTATTTGAAGTCTGAGTCTCTTTTGAAGATACATCAGTGTTTGCTTTTGAATCTTTATAATGACTGTATCCCAATCCCCCTGCAAATCCTAGCATCACAATGAGAAAAAATAAAATAAATCCTTTTAAAAACTTTTTCAATTAACCGTCCTCCACCCTTTTGAACTTCATTTATATTGTTATATTAATTTATTTTCTAACGCATTTCTACTGTTAATTTAAGGTATATAAATATTAGTTTAAAAAGTATAAAAGCATGTTTTCTGAATTCTTCTCATATTTATTGATTCTAAATTTATATTTTTAAATATTGCACAATTTATTTTAGAGATTTGTAGCAATTATAATTGTTATAAATTAAAATGTATTTAATAACGATAATTAAAAATAAAGAGAGCAATAGTGATTTCGTAAATTAACGTTATTAAACTATGGATTTAGTAAACGTGTAAAACCAGTTGAAATATGAACACAACATATATAAATACAACAGTGATGATTTCATTATTTAAAGGAGAGAAACGAAATGAAAAGACACTTTTTAGCAATCGGAGCAATTACAATAACAACATTACTTGCGGGATGCGATTTTGGAGATTTGGTAGGACAGCATCAGTCTGGTAAGAAATCAGAAAATAGTAACACTCAAACCGAACAAGCTTCAAATAATAAAAATTCAAATTCTAATAATGGTCATTCAAGTAATAACAATGAGTCTAGAGGTAGAGTGGAAGATTTAACTCAATCGCAGAAGGTAGCATTAGCTATCAATGATCCCTCAGTTTCTCAATATGTCGTTAATGCAAGTGAATTAAGGAATCATTCATTTTATGCAAATTATAACGGCGGAGGCCAACGTAAAAGTATTCATACGTATAAGTTGGAAGCATTACCAAAAAAAGTAGAAGGTGCACCTAATGATATGACATTCTATACTGCAAAACCATCAAAAGGGTCATTTGTTACTCTTATCGGTATTGGTAATGAAAAGGTATTAATTGCAGGCACACAAAGTTCAGGTACATATCAACAATATGCTCATTCGGAAGCAGCAAGAGAATTAGATTTACATGAATTATTAGATAAATACGGTGAAAGTTCAAATTATAAAAATCTAGCAAATCAAATTGCGTTTACACAAAGTCAATCATCAAATTCAAGTGAATCTACATCAGATGAAGGGACGTCTAATAATGATGCATCTAATGATGACAAAGTTACTCGTGATAATGTAATAGATAAAGTTGAAGCGTATGAAGGTCATCAGCTAGATACCGATACGTATACATTTAAAGAACCCGAACAGAACGAAGACGGAGATTGGGGATTTTCTATTTTAGATAAGGAAGGCAACCTCGAAGGTTCTTATATTGTGACATCTGATGGTGAAGTTACAAAATACGATGAAAACGGGGAAGAAATAGAGTGAAAGTAAAGTCAATTGTCGAAATTAAAAATTTAGAAAATGGAAATATTCCCCAGGAAATTGACAACGTTAGCATATTAAAAGCTAGCGTTGTTTTTGTATGCTTAACATTAATTCTCCTTTGCATTCTTTAATTATTATTTTTCTAAGCACTTTAAATTTACTTGTTGGATGGTTTGAAAAATATTCAAACACATATTGATTGAGCAAAGATTTTTAGTTTTATGGCTTTTAAAGTTTAATGCCAATGATACAATTGGAATAAAGCAAAATGTTTAGTAAAGGTCAAAAATGAAGAGGAGATAAGTTATTCAAATGAATCATTTTGGTAAGCTTCATCGTATATCATTAATATTAAATATTATGTTTTTAATACTCATGCCTAAAATCTATAGTTTTGATAATATTTATATATCAATAATTTGGACTTTGTTAGGAATAGCAAATGCTGTCTACTTATTGATTAAGCAAAGACAAGAAAACACCATTAAACGTAAATAAATTAAAAATAACTCACTTATTATGATGTGCACTCCAGAAGTTGGACTAAAATCTATCTTTATGGGGTGTTTTTTATGATTGAATATGATAAATTTGATTTTAAAATTAAAGTTTTTCAAGAATATTAAAATGGTTAAAAAAACAAAGTAAGAATAAAAACATTAAAGGCTTGTCTCCTAAAAAATTATAGAAGACAAGCCTTTAAAATATTACACTAAACTATACTTCTTGTGGTTCAGTATAAATTTTTAGCGTTCTTTCTTTTTGTCTAAATCTTTTTTGATTTCATCAGGTGTTTTTGTTTGATATTTTATTAGATTTGATACTTTTTTGCTTTCTATCATATCACCTTGGAATTGAAAATTATCTTCAGATGATGCAAATGCAACAAATTCATCTTCTTTATTGTTATTGATATAGCCTTCAATAACAGCATCACCCATTGGTCCCTGTTTTAAACTTGTGAAATGGACAGATTTGATAGTATTAGGTTTTTTTGTGTTGTATTTAAGATAAAGCGTGATACGTTCTTGTTGCTCTTTGTAGTAGATTTCTTTTTGTTTTGCTTTTTCGTCATATTTCATTTTGAGGTAGACACCTCCAAAAATGATTAATATGACACTAATAAAGATCAAGATTTTCTTTTTTGACATAGAGTAGCTACCTCTTATTTGTGATGAATGAGTGTAGTATTCATACATAATAAAGATTTGACATATGGGATACTTGCAGAAGAAGCATAATAATATTAGTTCTAAACTATCATGAATCAAAGTATCTAAATATCACATTCTATATACTGAATGCTTGGTATTAAAATAAGACAAGGTACATTTCATTAACTGTACTTTGACTAAACTTATGTTATACCTGTACTTTATATTCAACTTCACTTTTTTTCTTATCAAAATACGGTACAACAAATATTACAAATAAAGCACATCCAATAGCTAACAAAAAACCTAAATTTTCCAATTTATTCACTCCTTATTTTGTGTACAATATCAACACTATTATTCTTCAGAAATACTCTTAATTAATATTATTGCATCATCAAGTAACATACTGATACCTAATCGACTTGCTGATGAATCAAACTTGAAATAAGAATATTTAATTTTGCCACCAACTGACTATATGTTAAGAATTCTTTAGACATTTATTTGTGCTATAGTCCTTTCTTTATATATATTTATTGATATAACTTTATTGATTTAATAGTTGTCTTTTCTGGAAGGAAGTTATATTTAATATTGATTGTAAGTCCGACGGGTTTTTTATTAATATCTAAACGATAATAACCAATAGGCCCACCACCTTGGTTATCTGTCGCATTTTCGAAATCGGCTTTCTTTATAGTTTTTAAAAACTGATATGTCTGCTTATCTTTAGCAATCTTATGAAGTTGCTTTGTGTCATGATGTTGTATGGATTGATTTAATTGTTGTTCACTAGAGTGAATCACCCACATGTCGAAAAAGAAAAAGTTAATAACAACATAACTACAGGCTTGGATAAAGAGAATAACAACTATAAAAATCAATCTTTTCATTGATATGCACCTTATTTTTAATGAAATATTTGCTTCTTATATTTAATTTATCATAATATTGTTCAGTTTAACTTAAAATTCACGATGTTCAATATATATTCATCATTCTATATTTTGTATAAAAAGCATGGACTATATTTAACAGTTTGCTCATTTACTTTTCGGCCCACTATATGTTTAAGTAATCAGTCTAAAACTTATTTTTATGTCACTTTTGTAAATTGCTCGAGATTTACTACTACTTAATATTAAACAACCTCCCTCTGACTCAACAGGGGAGGTTCATTTATTGTTTATTATACTTACCGCTCGCATACTTATACTTCTGAACGTGCATCCATACGTGCTTCAAAAGTATCGAGTAGTTCTCTTGCTTCGGCAATGGATTGGGTGTTCATTAATTGATGGCGGAGTTCGCTAGCGCCTCTAATGCCGCGTACGTAGATTTTGAAGAATCTGCGTAAACTTTTGAAGTGTCGGGCTTCATCTTTATCATATTTTTCAAATAAAGAGAGATGTAAGCGTAATAAACCTAATAATTCTTTGCTTGAATGTTCGCGTGGTTCCTTTTCAAATGCGAATGGGTTATGGAAGATCCCTCTACCAATCATAATGCCATCAATACCATATTTATTTGCGAGTTCTAGACCAGTTTGTCTATCGGGGATATCACCATTGATAGTTAATAGTGTATTTGGCGCAATTTCATCACGTAATGTCTTGATTGCTTCGATTAATTCCCAGTGTGCATCTACTTTACTCATCTCTTTACGGGTACGTAGATGAATGGATAAATTTGCGATATCTTGTTCGAAGACGTGTTTTAACCAGTCTCGCCATTCATCGATATCGTAATAACCTAAACGTGTTTTTACACTGACCGGTAGACCACCTGCTTTAGAAGCTTGAATGATTTCGGCTGCCGTTTCAGGTCGTAGAATTAAGCCGGATCCTTTACCTTTTTTCGCAACGTTTGCGACAGGGCAACCCATATTTAAATCTATACCTTTAAAGCCCATATCCGCTAAGCCGATACTCATTTCTCGGAATTGTGCTGGTTTATCGCCCCAGATGTGCGCTACCATTGGTTGTTCGTCGTCACTAAAAGTTAAGCGTCCGCGCACACTATGAATACCTTCAGGGTGACAGTAACTCTCAGTATTGGTAAATTCAGTAAAAAATACATCTGGTCTCGCAGCTTCACTGACAACATGCCGAAAGACAATATCTGTCACGTCTTCCATAGGTGCCAGAATAAAAAACGGACGTGGCAATGTACTCCAAAAATTTTCTTTCATGATTTATTTAAACCTTCTTTATAATAATAATCTCGAATTTTTACGCATGATGATATTACCACAAAACTCACATAGCTGACTACAACTTTTAAATAAATGATTACTGAGTTTTCGCGCTTAATTGTTTAATAAATTTTTAAAGTGGTAAAGTCTATATATGTACTATTTTAATATATAAATTTAGAAAGGAACATGCACATGAGTGAAGCAAATCATAAAAACATCGTTGTTGTAGGTGCAGGAATTATTGGTACGTCAGTAGCGACAATGCTTTCAAAAGTAAGTCCTAACTGGCATATCGATATGTTTGAAAGACTAGAAGGCGCTGGTATTGAAAGTTCAAATGAAAATAATAATGCTGGGACAGGTCATGCGGCATTATGTGAATTAAACTATACAGTTGAACAAGATGATGGTTCAATTGATGCATCTAAAGCGCAAGAAATTAATGAACAATTCGAATTATCTAGACAATTCTGGGGTAATTTAGTTAAAAATGGTGATATTTCTAATCCTGAAGAATTTATTCAACCATTACCTCATATCAGTTTCGTTATGGGACCAACAAACGTTAACTTTTTAAGAAAACGTTATGAAACACTAAAAACACTTCCAATGTTCGATACAATCGAATATACAGAAGACATGGAAACAATGAGAAAATGGATGCCATTAATGATGGAAAATCGTGAACCAGGTCATCAAATGGCAGCAAGTAAAATTGATGAAGGTACAGATGTGAACTATGGTGCGTTAACACGTAAGTTAGCACATTACTTAGAACAAAAATCTAATGTTTCATTAAAATACAATCATGATGTTGTAGATTTAACACAAAGAGAAGATGGCAAATGGGAAGTTGTCGTTGAAAATAGAGAAACTAAAGAAAAGATAACTAAAATAGCAGATAAAGTGTTTATTGGTGCTGGCGGTCACTCTATTCCGTTATTACAAAAATCTGGTGTTAAACAAAGAGAACACCTAGGTGGTTTCCCAATCAGTGGTCAATTCTTAAGATGTACAAACCCAGATATTATTAAACAACATGCGGCTAAAGTTTACAGTAAAGAGCCTCAAGGTAAGCCACCAATGACTGTACCACACCTTGATACACGTTATATCAATGGTAAACAAACATTATTATTTGGTCCATATGCGAATATCGGCCCTAAATTCTTGAAATTCGGTTCAAATTTAGACTTATTCGAATCAATCAAACCATATAACATTACTACAATGTTGGCTTCAGCAGTTAAAAATGTACCTTTAATTAAATATTCAATTGATCAAATGATCAAAACTAAAGAAGGTTGTATGAACTATTTAAGAACATTTATTCCTGATGCTAAAGATGAAGATTGGGAACTTTACACTGCTGGTAAACGCGTTCAAGTTATTAAAGATAGTGAACAACACGGTAAAGGTTTCGTAGTATTTGGTACTGAAGTTGTCAATTCAGACGACAATTCTATGATTGCATTATTAGGTGAATCTCCAGGGGCTTCAACATCATTATCAGTTGTATTAGAAGTTTTAGAGAAAAACTTCGCTGATGACAAAGAAGCATGGGAACCTGTTGTTAAAGAAATGGTACCAACATACGGTCGTTCATTAATTAATGACGAAAAATTAATGAGAGAAACACGCCGTGAAACTTCTAAAAACTTACATTTAAATAGATAAGTATTTTAAAAATAGAATTATATGTCACGAAATAATGACATGATGTGTGCACCTCGTAGCATTAGGTAGAAAGTCTAATGTTACGGGGTGTTTTTTATAAGAAATAGGAAGGAGGTGCGATTTAATCAATGAAGAAAATATGTAAGATAGTGAGATGTGTAAAGACGAAAAAAAATAAGGTGAGTGAATATTAAAAACGGATACTATACATGATTTTACTTAATTTCTTTAAAATGATGGTAATACCAACCTGATTAATATATTACTAAGAAAACTGTATAATATTTTTAGAAGCATTTGTCATAATTCTGAATAGATTGAATAGAATCTCTGTCGAGAAGAATTAAGTAATGTTCATTTTGTGGATGAAAGGAATTTCACGCATATGTGTAATAGTTAAAGTGGTTATTGAGACAATAATTCATCTATAAAATTAGTTTTATTTAAATGTTAATATAATCTTTAATCATATAAAGTATATTGTTGTATTTATAATAAGTAAAAAATATGATTGAATTGCTTATTATTTTGTGATAATAAGATATCTATTAGATGCTAGGTAGAATAGAGAATGGTATAAAAATGCACTTAAAATCATTTTTTATACGAGGTTTTTCAAATAAAGAATTTTATGACTTAAAGAAGCGGAGTAAATAAATAATATTTATAGATAATGTATTTAAAAATTACGATATAAAGTTATTCAAGAAGGTTATAAGTATTTAATGATAGATCAAGAGCAACATTGGTTTTACTATCTATGTCTTATGCTGAATTGGTTCATATTGATAAAATATACGGAACTTACATACAAATAATTTAACAATATGAATATATATTCAAACAGAAATGAATTTAGTAGTATAGGAATATTTGTTGGAGATATCGGCGTTACGTTTAGTGTGTTATTAAGAAGGGAAGTAGAATATATGGATTTACATATCGACTGAATTTGGTTTTTAATGTCGGTTTTATTAGAGATCATAGCTATTATTGTTCTTAGAATAACTAAAAGTCGTAAATTAAAACATGTTGCGTTTGATAAGAACAGTGAAAAAAGGTGATATTAATACCATCATTTAAAAATGTGATAGCTATTGTAATTATATATATTGGATGGGGAAATACTTTTTTTATCTGCTTAAATATAGGAGAAACCTTATATAGGAACATTCATATCAAAATTAAGAATTATATATAATGAAGATTTTTCAATTGAAATAACTAGATTTGTTGTATTTTGAATATTAATTACTAAAAAATAATATTATATTAAAGTTATATACCGTTTAATTATAAAAGATATACTTTTATATAAAGGTTCTCACAATTCTAATAAGTGATAGTATTAAAGCTATTATTAAAGGAATCATACTGATTAGACGTATACGCTTAGCTACTGAATTATTGGACTCACTTTGATTTTCATTCGAAGGTTCTAATAATTCTTTTTCAATTTCTAAGTCTAAATCAGTTTTATAATAACCGTTGATGCCTAATTTTTCGTTATATTCTTCATTTTTTCCCTCATATCCATACTTATTATTTCCCATCTTTTTCGCCTCTTTTAATTAAGTAGAAAATCAATACTAATATATACACTATCAATTAATTAAAAAAAATACAACGAAGGAAATATTGTGATTATTAAAATTGTTAAGTTTTTTTGAAATTTAAATTAATATAAATATATAAAGAATATATTTAGATATAACATTGTATTGAAAATTAATTGTACTTCTGCTAACTTAATAATGTGGAATTTAGAATTCTATATAAATTTAAAAAATGGAGTGTTTTTGTTGAAAAATAAATTAGACTTTTTACCTAATAAGTTGAATAAGTATTCAATTAGAAGATTTACAGTAGGTACGGCATCTATATTGGTAGGATCTACTCTATTATTTGGGATTGGGAATGAGGCACATGCAGCAGAAGAGCATCAAAAATCAAACACTACAGAAAATGTAGCTGACAGTAATGCAAGCGAAGCACCAACAAAAGAAGAAGTGCCAAA